>CAYSPE010000019.1:0-30467 GCA_964432845.1 uncultured Bifidobacterium sp. | reverse complement strand
TCACAGGCAAGCTCACTGAGCCAATGATTGACGCGGTGTTCAGCCGCGCTCGAGACGTGGTGTCAACTACGCGCTGAGTGCTTTTGCAGTGGCTGCCGCAGCCATGGTGTGCGCTGCATCAGCGTCATCCATGAGTTGGTGCATGCCGAAGAAACTGTGGAACTGTCCGTTGAAGCGGACAACACTCGCGGTGACTCCGTTCTCGATCAGCTTGCGGCCGTAGGCCTCTCCCTCGTCGCGCAAGGGATCGTATTGCGCAGTGATGATGAGCGCTGGTGGTGCGCCCTTGATGAGTGAATCATCCGAGAACAATGGCGATGCCAACGGGTCGCGCTTGTCGGCGTCAGCGGGCATGTAGTGACCAATGAACCATTCCATGGCCTGCTTGGTGAGAACGGGGCCCGCGGCATTCTCGTCGTGCGAGGGGAACGAAGCAGTCATGTCGGTGGCGGGGTAGATGAGCATCTGGAACACGAGTGGAACCGGACGTTGTTGCGCAACGATTGCCGCAAGGTTGCCACCGGCACTATCGCCACCGACTGCGATGCGATCGGGGTTGATGCCCAACTCTGCGGCGTTCTCGTATGCCCACCGCAAAGAGCACAAAGCGTCTTCCGCTGCGGCTGGCCATACGTGTTCGGGTGCAAGGCGGTAGTCAACGCTGAGTACTGCGTGTCCCATGCGATTGGCAAGCGAGCGACACACTGCATCGTGCGAGTCAAGGTTTCCAATGACCCATCCACCACCGTGGTAGTACACCAATAGTCCGAGGTTGTTGTCGGCACTGGGGCGATACAAGCGGCATGGCACTCCACCTGCATTCACATCGCGAATCTCGTGGCACTGTTCGGTTGCGGGCACTTGACGAGACGAGTAGATCTCGCGATATTCCGTGGGAGTGGAATCTTGAATGGCAGGTAGGCCAGCTGCGGCCATGACCTGAAGAATTGCTGTTGCTTGTGGGTGCAGTGACATAGCGCCACAGTACCCCTGCCAATGGCGGTGCTATTTATTCAGCGGGTTTTGGTTCGGCATCGGCGGCTGGAGCGGCCTTCTTCTTCACCGCCGGTGTTCCTACCTTCACGGTGGTTTCAGCCCAGTCTGGCCAGCGACGACGACTCACGATGGAGAGCGTGCGCAACAACTTCATTGCCACTTCGTCTTCTTGTGCGGGACGAGCCTCAATGACGCCGTCAGCGATCATGCGGTTCACCACTTCTTCACCCAACTTGGTGCGAACGATGGTGAGTGTCCAATCGTTGTCCTTGCCAATTCCGCCCGTTGAGACGTCTGCGTGTTCTGCGGCGAAGTCAGGACAGTTCTTGCAGCCGGTACGAGTCCACTGGTGACATTCCTTCAAATCGATTTCATGGAAGGAGCCATCGTTCATCCAGATCTGGAATGCACCCTTGATGTTCATCTTCACCATGTCTTGTTTCTTGAGGCCGTACTTGGCTTCGAACAATTCAGGGAAGATGGCATCGTCGAACGTCTTTGAGCACAACAAGCCGATGTTGAACTGGAACGGCTTCGACACTTTTCCGGCTTTGCGATCCCACATCACTGGGGGAGAAGAGGTTTGGCAACCCATTCCTACCAATGCCAGCTTGCTGAGGCCCTTTTCTTTAGCTTCAGGAAGCGCAAGTGGGTTGGCGCAGTACGTGTAGCGCGAGCCAGCTGTTGCGAGCACTTCTTCCTTTGTTTGAACAAGAACAGGCTTTGCTTTCCACTTGTCATCGGCTTCAACGCCCGACACCAAGGCGCCTTCGATGTAGTTGTTGTCGAGCAGCCACGACAACATTGCGGTGACGAAGCCACCGTCTTGACCCTTTTCATGCTGGGTCTTGTCGGTAGCGCGAGTGAGAAGAAGTTGACGCCAAATTCCTGACATTTCATCGTCTTCGCGATCGCGACCAAAGAGGTGATTGTTCGCGGCAGATTCCCACGTGCGGAATCGGGGGCATGCGCGGGTGCATGTGGAGCAACCTTTTTCGCCATGCACACAGTTGTCGAGCCCGAGTTCCTCCTCAAGATGGAATGGCTTGTACTTGCCTTCTTCGTGTTCGTATCCAATGACATCGTGCGGGCACGTAACAACACATCCGGCGCAACCTGTGCAGAGTCCGGTGTTGATGACTTCTTCGTATAGCTCTTTCCACTGGGCTGTCCAGCGAGTGGCCTTGGCGGGAGCGTCTGGTGTCATGGTCATGCACCGAGACTAGGGGCTATATGGCGTCGGCCCCATGTTCGCCAGTGCGAATACGGATGATTTGTTCCACATTGGTGACCCAAATTTTGCCGTCGCCGATTTTGCCCGTGGATGCGGCATTCGCGATGACATCGAGTACTTGTTCGACGGTTGCGTCATCGACCACGAGTTCGATTTTCGACTTGGGCACGAAGTCGATTTGGTATTCGGCGCCGCGGTAGGTCTCGGTGTGGCCGCCTTGGCGACCAAACCCACGCACTTCGGACACGGTCATTCCTTGAACGCCGGCCGCCTTGAGTGCTTCTTTGACATCGTCAATCTTGAATGGTTTCACGATGGCTGTTACGAGCTTCATATGTTCATTCTGCCTTGTTATGAGAAGTTGTGGAAGGGTTGATCACTGGTAAGCGGCTTCGGCGTGCTGGCTTTGGTCGAGTCCAACAAGTTCGTGTTCGGTAGAGACTCGCAAGCCCATCGTTTTGTCAAGAACTCGTGCCAACACATACGTAACGACAAAAGAGAAGGCGAATGTGGCGACGATTGCAATTGCTTGATTGACCAGCAACTCAGATCCGCCGCCGAAGAACACTCCGTTGAAGCCGAGTGAGTTCACTGCGGTGTCAGAGAAGAATCCCAACATCAACGCGCCGGTGATGCCACCAACAAGGTGAACAGCAATCACATCAAGGCTGTCATCGAAATTGAACTTGGTCTTCAGCGACAGAGCGAAGTAGCAAATGATGCTGGTGACAAAGCCAATGATGATGGGTGCGATGCCGCCCACGAATCCAGCACATGGGGTGATAGCCACAAGTCCGGCAACTGCGCCAGACGCAGCTCCCAAAGTGGTGGCATGACCTGCGCGCAATTTCTCAACAATGAGCCAACCAATCATTGCGGCTGCTGCTGCGAGATGCGTGTTGACAAGTGCTTGTGCAGCAAGGCCGTTGGCAGCAAGTGCGGAGCCTGCATTGAATCCAAACCAACCGAACCACAAGATGCCTGTTCCCAACATGGTGAAAGGAAGGTTGTGTGGAGGCATTGCTTCACGTGGCCATCCCTTGCGATTGCCGAGCACCAAGATCACGGCAAGAGCAGCAGCACCAGCATTGATGTGCACCACAGCGCCACCTGCAAAGTCGAGTGCGCCGCGCGTAAACAACCATCCGTTGGGGCTAAACACCCAGTGAGCGACTGCGGGGTAGACCACCACACTCCACACGCCGATGATTACGGCATATGCGGAGAACTTCAATCGATCGGCGGTGGCACCGGTAATAAGCGCGGGCGTAATGACCGCGAACATCATTTGGTATCCGAAGAATGCGAGCACTGGAATCACGAGAGCAAAGTCGCCACTGTATCCAGGAAGCGACGTTGCGTTGGCTAGGCCTTTCATGAAGGCGAAATCGAGATTTCCGATGAATGCTCCGTGACCACCAAAGGCAAGGCTGAATCCAACGAGTGACCAGAGCACGGTAATAAGGCCCATAGCGAAGATGTTTTGCATCAACATGCCCAACACATTCTTTGACCGCACCATGCCTCCGTAAAAGAAGGCAAGACCTGGGGTCATGAATGCGACCAGTGCGGCTGAAATAAGTACCCATGCGGTGGCGCCTGAATCAATGGCCGTTGCGATGTACACGGTGACTCCTTTTCGTCGTTGGTGGGCATGAACCGTAGAAGTGCTCTATTAACGGAATGTTTCGGCTTCGTCACCGTTCGGACAATTTGGACACAAACTCGTAATACGCGGTCATATTCGCGTAACAACACTGACTTCGTTGAGAAATCTGACCTTCGTACGGTGCTTGTACCTACTACTTCACCTACGTAAAGGAGCACGCATGCAAGTCATGACGTTGAAATCCCGATTAGCGGATAAGGACCGGCAACGGTTCTTTGTCGCTTTTCTCGCCGGAAAGATGATTGGCCTCTTCGGAGCCGTTGCCGCCATCTTCACTATTGGACCATGGTTCGTGGGCACAGTTGCACACGCAATGGCACCAGGCGCTGAAGATGTTCAAACGCAGATCACTGGAGTAGTGAATGGTTTGAACACAGCGTGGACATTGATTGCCGCGTTCCTTGTGTTCTTTATGCAGGCCGGTTTCATGATGTTGGAAGCTGGCTTCTCGCGCACTCGCGAAGTGGTGAACGTCTTGATGGAATGCATCGTGGACACATGTTTGTGCGCTTTGCTTTTCTGGGCGTTTGGTTTCGCATTTATGTTCGGAGTTGGTAACAGCTTCATCGGTCACAGCTTCTTCTTCTTGAACGGCGCGACGGCCACTTACACATTCGGTGGTTCATTCGATACCGGCGTTGCGTTCATGGCCTTCTTCTTGTTCCAGTACGCATTCGCAGACACCTGCTCCACCATCACCTCTGGTGCCATGGTGGGCCGTACAGGTTTCTGGGGCGACATCTGGTACTCCATCGGCGTGTCGGGTTTCATCTACCCCATCATCGGTCACTGGATCTGGGGCCCAGGCGGCTTCTTGCAAACAGCACACAACGGCGTGTGGCTGCGTGACTTCGCTGGTTCAACGGTGGTGCATACCGTTGGTGGCGTCATCGCACTCTGCGGTGCATTCTTCCTCGGGCCACGTTTGGGACGTAAGTTCAAGCGCGAAGGTGGCGGGCTTCCCGCCGGTCACGACCTCACCATTGCTGCCGTTGGTGGCGTGATCTTGTGGTTCGGCTGGTACGGATTCAACCCCGGCTCCACCTTGTCTGCAATGGACATCCAGGGCATTGGTCGCGTTGCCACGAACACCACGCTTGCTGCAGCAGCAGGCGGCATGGTGGCAATGTTCCTTGTGTATCCACGTTCAAAGAAATGGGACGTTGGAATCACCATCAATGGTTTCCTTGGCGCACTCGTTGCAATTACCGCACCGTGCTACTGGGTGAGCCCAACAGGAGCCATCCTCATTGGTGCTCTCTCGGCACCCGTGGTTGTGTACGGCATCGATTTTGTTGAATGGCTTCGCATCGACGATCCCATCGGCGCAGTCGCAGTGCACGGATTCTGTGGAATCTTCGGAACCTGGGCAGTCGGATTGTTTGCCACCGGTGACTATGCCGATTTCAAGGGTCTCTTCTACGGTGGCGGTACAAAGCAGCTGTGGGCACAGGTGTGGGGTAATGGTCTCGTTGTCATAGTCACAGTTGTTGCCTCGTTCGTTCTCTTCAGCATCGTGAAGGCAACCGGAACACTTCGCGTGTCCGAAGAAGGTGAACTTGAAGGAATTGACATTCACGAACACGGTTCACCCGCCTATCACCCAGAATCGGCCTTCATGGGCCGTGGGCTCTAATTGAAAGAGGAATAACAAATGTTGGAACTCATCACAGCAATCATCAAGCCGCACAAACTGGAGGACGTCAAAGACGCACTCCTAGCCAACGGCATCAAGGGTGTCACCATCACCGAGGTTCGTGGATTCGGACGACAGGGCGGAAAGACCGAAGTGTTCCGCGGCTCGGAATACTCCATCGACTTCGTCCCCAAGATCCGTTTGGAAATCATTGCCCAAGCGTCAGAAGTGCAGTCGCTCATCGACATCATCGTGAAGGCGGCTCGTACCGAACGAATCGGTGACGGCAAAGTATGGTCAACCCCCATCAGCAACCTCACTCGTGTTCGCACGGGAGAGACAGGCGTCGAAGCTATTTAGTACATAGCCATCGCGTTGTAGAAGAAGTCCTGGCCCTTGTGGCCAGGACTTCTTTCTTAATCAAGTAACGCGGCGAAACTGTCGGCCAATTCGGTTGACAGTTTTTGGCCGTCGTGGTTTGTTACCTCAAATGTGTCGCGAATCATTCCGTTCTCGGTGGTGATGATCGCATGATGAACGTCAATTTCGCTGAGGGCAAATGCAGCAGCAATGTGGCTCAACAATCCAGGCTGGTCTGTGCCGCTAATGGTGACCACACTATTGGTGGGGTGTGCAACGTGATCAACGTGAACATCACAATGTGCGGCAATCGTTCTCAGCGACTCTTCAACATTGAAATGTGAGAGACGTTCGTTAATAAGTTGCTGCACGTCGGCTACCGATGGTCGATTGTTGCTTGCGACGACGAATGTGTCCAGCACAGCACCATCTGGCCACGTGGCCAGGTCGGCCGACAAAATGTTGAGGTTGGCGGCGCGCATTGCGTCGGTGACACGTGCAAGGAGGGCAGGCGAATCGTGGGTCACTACGCGCAACGTCCACAACTCAGAGCTGTGCGGATCAATTGACACCAACGCTTTCCCGTGGTCGGGCATAGGTTCTAGATGCATCACTGATGCTGCGATTGATTCAGGATCGTGAGTGAGAACAAACGAGGTCGGCGCAGTCTCGATTCGCCACGTAATTCCGGTGCCGGCAACCAGACGTGCCGCGTCGTGTCGGCGGACATCTTCAAGAGAATTATGTACGCCGTCGAGCAGTTCGGGGTGGGCGAGAAGTTGTTGCACTGCAATTGTGATGTCGATGAGATGCATGAACTGGTCATCGGTGAGCTCTAACCGCGATTCCACCAACAGTCGACAGCGTTCCACCATCAGTGGGTTTCCCAAGTAGTTGGCGATTTGCGCGAGCAATCGTTGATGTTGCTCTGACCCGAAGTTTTGTACGGCCGCGCACAACAAGGAAGATGCGTTGACCAATGCACGTGCGTCCACCCGATCTTTATCGGGTGCCTCAAGCAGGTCTACGAGAAGCGACACCTCTGCCGGGTTGTTTGCATCGGCCCCCACATCACACACAAACGCAGCAAGGAGAAGCCCGTTGTCTTCCTCTAGTGCGCGCGGAACACGAGCACGAAGATGATGAAGAACGGTGAAAGTGCCATCTCGCGCGGAACGCATGGCGGTGCTGAGTGCCTGAGCGGCGGTTTCAATGTCATTCATGTGAGGGCAGTACTACTTCGCATCGTCGGCGCAAAAGCGGTGGAGTCACCACCGTAGTAAGAAGCACCACCATTACAACGGCTGAATAAATGGTGGAATCAAACACATGGAGGCTCACGGCCGTGTTCGCAAAGATCAACCCCACTTCGCCTCGGGGGACCATTCCCAAACCAATCAACGATTTATCAATGTCTGTAGAGCGGGCCGCGAATCCTGCTCCGAATTTGGTGACGAGTGCAATCACCGACAGAACACAAATAATGATGATCCCGCGAGATGTGAATGCATCTCCAATATCGGCACGTACGCCAATGCTGACAAAAAAGAACAAGATGAATACTTGGCTAATCGGCGACATTGCTTTTTCAATTTTGCTGCTGTTCGCATATTTGGCAGCGGCAACACCAAGAAAGAAAGACCCGATCACAAGCACAGTCATCAGCGCATGAGCGATGTCGAATGAGCCTGATTGCACAATCGCAGATGCAGCGACAAGAACAACAAGTCCGATGACATCGTCAATCACCGCCGCGCCCAACACAACTCTCGCGTTCACTGTGTTGAGTTGCCCAAGGTCACTAAATACTCGTGCAGTAATTCCAATACTTGTGGCACACAGTGCAGCGCCAATAAACAAAGAGGTGTTGTGGCTCTCGCCAAAAGCCAGTCCCGCGCCATAACCACTCATCAATGGCAATGCCACGCCAGCAATTGCCACTGATACAGATGATTTCCCCACCTTTATGAGTTCGCCCAGGTTGAGATGCATACCTGCATGGAAGAGCAAGATCATGACGCCGATGTCGGCTATGCGCTCAAGGTCAGTGGTGAAAGTGACCCAGTGATACAACGAGGGCCCCACTACCAGCCCCGCGACAATCTCCCCAATCACGGTCATCATGTTGAGGCGCCGGCTGGCGGTACGTATCACGCCGCCAACGAGCAGCATGATGGCAATGTCGTTGATCACGCCATGTACTGTGCCACGGCGGCGAGAAGACCTTGGGCAATCGACATTGCGTCGGGGTGGAGCATCCAGCCTCTACCGCGAACCGTGATGACCGACGAGACACCAAGTTCTCGGCGCAACGTGACCAACGACGCGTCACACCGGCGCTCTGCTACGCCGACGAGTCCGGCGAACTGGAGAATCTGCTTGCGGCTCAATATGCGACCCGAATTGGTGACCAGCGCCTTCAAAATAGCGAAATCGGCACGGGAGAGTCCGGTGGTTTGGTCCATGGCATCACCATAGAGTCGGCATTTTTCGGGAATGTTCGCCTTGTGTGAACGGCATGTGAACCGTCACACCTTCACAATGCGTCGTTTTTCGCCGATTGTGGGCAGAATTGTCCACTATGGAACTTGACTACTCCCCAGAAGACGAGGCCTTCCGCCTCGAGATCCGTGCTTGGCTCACCGAGAACCTTCCCAAAGGTTGGTTCGACAAGGGCTTCGAAATGAGCAACGACGAGCGCAAGAAGTTCAACGAAGAGTGGCCAACAAAACTCTTCGAAGGCGGCTGGATTTGTGCAACCTGGCCAAAGGAGTACGGCGGCAAGGGCCTTACCACTATGCAGGGTGTTGTTCTTGCAGAAGAGTTCGCTAATGCGAAAGCTCCAATGCGCGCCGACTTCTTCGGTGACACTCTTGTGGGCCCAACCCTTTTGCAGTGGGGAACGGAAGAGCAGAAGAAGGAATTCCTTCCGCAGATTCTCAATGGTTCCATGCGCTGGTGCCAAGGTTTCTCCGAGCCCAACTCTGGTTCAGACCTTGCATCGTTGAAGACCTCGGCAGTGCTTGACGGTGATGAGTGGGTCATCAACGGACAGAAGGTGTGGACCACACAGGGTCATCATGCTGACTACTGCTTCTTGCTCACACGCACAGATCCCGATGCTCCAAAGCACAAGGGCATTTCTTACTTGCTCGTGCCAATGCGCCAACCCGGTGTTGAAGTACGCGGAATCGTGCAACCAGACGGCACAGCTGAGTTCTGTGAAGTGTTCTTCAACAATGCACGTTGCCCCAAGGACAACGTTGTTGGTGGAGTGAACAACGGTTGGATTGTTACCAACTCAACACTCGCATTCGAACGCGGCATGAGTGCCACCACTGGTTACCGCCGTTTTGAAAGTGAATACAAGGCAATGGTTCGCGCTGCTAAAGAAAACGGCGCCATCGAAGACCCCACTATTCGTCAAGGTCTTGCCAAGTACTACACCAAGATTCAGATTCTCAAGATCAACGGTCTTCGTTCGCTGTCCACCACGCTCATGGGCAAAAAGGATCCAAGCATGGCTGCCCTTGGTGCAACCAACAAGATGTTCTGGACCGAAATGCACAAGGAAGCAATGGAGTTGGCACTTGATATCAATGGTGCAAATTCATTGCTCATTGACTCAGGCTTGGGCGATGGCAACTGGCCAGGAACCGCGCGCGAAAAGCGTCGTGAGGGCTACCCAGTGAGCGCCATGATGTCCGCATTCTTCTTCTCTCGTTCAGAGACAATTTGGGGCGGAACCAGCCAGATTCAGCGCAACATCGTGGGTGAGCGCGTGCTTGGACTTCCCAAGGAGCCAGGCAGCAAATAACTAGTCCCTCGCAACTGCGTAGAGTTTCTGTGTGGCTGTGAAGAAGACTCCAATCGAAATGTTTCGCGGAACGGTCAAGGCTCCTTTTGGAACCTTGACCGTTGTCGCATCTGACAAAGGAGTTCGCTTTTGCATGTTCGCCCAGGATGCGCATCCCAAATCGTTTGAGGGTTTGTTGATTCGAGACGACCCACGCCACCCCATGGTGAAAGAAGCTCTCTCGCAATTACGTGAATATTTCGCCGGCACCCGAAAGAAGTTCGACCTCAAGCTCGATTTGCAGGGCACCGAATTTCAAGTCGCTGCGTGGAAGTCGCTCGCAAAGGTTCCATATGGGAAGACGGCATCGTATGCACAACAAGCTGCTTCTATTGGACGACCAAAGGCAGTTCGGGCAATCGGTGGCGCAAATGGGCGAAACCCCGTTGCTGTTATTTTGCCGTGTCATCGAATCATCGGAGCCGATGGTTCGCTCACTGGTTTCGGTGGTGGTTTGCCAGTGAAAGTGTGGTTGTTGGAACACGAACAACGCGTTCTCAACAAGAAATAATTCGTCGTGCTACTCCGGACCGAGGAGTGTGTATTCGGGATTGAGGAATGCGAGGCGGCCGTGGTCTTCAATAAGAAGTCCGTAGATTCGAACTTTCCGACCTAATCCCAATCCTCCAATTGACCGATACCCAGTGAATAATGCACAAACACTGCCTGTGCCGTCACTAATCACAATTTCCAGCAGTGCGGTGACTTGGGCGGAGGTTTGCAATCGAACAACTTCAACAGTTCCTTCAACTGTGGCGCGTGTTCTCCATGTCACCTCGGAAATCTTTGAAATCATGACAACTCAGCGATTCTGTGTGGAACAAAGGTCACGTTGACGTGCTCAAGTCCTTCAAGTGCTCGAGCAATTGAATTCGCTGTGTGATCATGGATTAGTTGATGCCACCAGCGATGACGGTGTAGCCGGGGGAGAATCACAGACACTTCGGTGTCCTGCTGTGCAGTCTCACGAAGCACTACATCGATGAGAGCACGATCAATTCGACGATCGGGGCAATGCACGATGTCCAGTGGAACTTTCGTGAGGTTGAGGTCTAGCCATTGCTCTCTCAATGAGTCGGCACGAACAGGGTCTATCGCGATATGAACTGCGCGAAGACCATCGGCGCGAAGGCTGCGAGCATATTGAATTCCCGTAGCAACGCTTGTGTCAAGGTCGCCGACTAGGACAATTGCTACATGGCGTCGAAGGACTGGACGTGCCAGAGCAGCATGAGATTCCCGAGTCAATTCATCGTGTTCGTGTTCGTACTGCTGGTTGAGTCGCATCAGTGCGTACACCATGATTGGAACTAACAGAATGATTACCCATGCACCGTGCATGAACTTCATCACTCCAATCACAATGGTCACCACTCCGGTACTCAACGCGCCAAGGGCATTAATTAAGAGACCAGCACGCCATCCCTCTTCCTTCTCTTTGATGTGATGTACGGCCATCCCACTTTGCGACAAAGTGAAAGAGGTAAATACTCCAATTGCATAAAGTGGAATCAGGTGAGTGACATCTGCGCTGAATATCACCACAAGAAATGCGGCACAGAGGGCCAACGCAATGATTCCATTGGAAAATACAAGTCGGTGTCCTCGTTTTGTGAGTTGCTTTGGCATGAATGCGTCATCAGCGTGAAAGCTTGCTAATCGTGGAAAGTCTGCAAACGCAGTATTGGCCGCAAGTACCAGGATGAGCATTGTTGCACCTTGAATGACGAGGAAGATGGCGTGCCCAATTGGAGAAGTTCCAAAGACTGAAGTCGAAATCAACGATAAGACCGTCTTGTCATCGGTGGGAATGGGCTTGATGATGTGCGCCAGCCATGAGATTCCGATGAACATAAATGCAAGACACGAGCCCATCACCATCAATGTGGAACGAGCGTTCTTCCATTCCGGTGGTCTAAATGCAGGCACTCCATTTGAAATTGCTTCAACACCGGTCATAGCTGCGCCGCCCGAAGCGAACGCATGAAGGATCAGGAACAATCCAGCCTGTTTGGTCACTGTCGGAATTGTTTCGGTCTGAACCGCATGGAGGTCACCGGCAATTGCTCGAGCGATGCCAACCACGACCATGAGAGAAATTGAGAAGAGGAAGAAATACGTGGGAGCCGCAAATATCTTCCCCGACTCTTTGACGCCCCGAAGATTTCCCCACGTGATGATGGCAATAAAGAAGAGCGCAATGAATACGCGATACGGGTGAAGAGCAGGAGCGGCTGAATAAAGTGCGGCGACGCCAGCTGATACCGACACCGCGACAGTCAAGATGTAGTCAGTGAGAAGTGCGACTCCAGCGAATTGGGCGGGGAGTAGGCCGAGGTTGTCCTTTGTTACTACGTAGGCACCTCCAGCCGACGGGTACGCCTTAATGGTTTGGCGATACGAGAACATCAAAATCACTAGAACCGCTACTAACGCCAGAGTGATAGGCAAAACAAAGTTGAATGCAGCGAGGCCAATCCCGCCCAACACCAACGCACGGATAATTTCCTCACTTGCGTACGCAGTTGACGACAGTGCATCGCTGGCAAAGACTGCAAGGGCAGTTGGTTTGCCGAGACGCTGATGTTCCAATTCGTCATTTGGAAGTGGCCGGCCAAGGAGCTTGCATTTGGCTCGGTAGAGACGACTTTCAGGTGGATTCAAGGTATATGTCGGCGGAAGAGGGCGGAGGCTCTCGGCGTGTAGTGCTTCTCGTGTTTTGTTCACCGCACTATCAAATAGAAGTCAGCGCAAAGATTCCGTTAAAGCGGATGCATTAGACGTTAGAAAAGCGTTAAATCTTAAGTGTGAGAAATCGATCAAGGTCACAAGTCATTGGGGGTCTTGTTCTTTCCACCGTTGCTGTCATAGCCGAGGCAGCCGTCCTCGTCCCTTTTCGAGATGCAGTTGGCCAAGTCACGGCAACATCCGTCTTCTTGCTCTCGGTAATGGTTATTGGCTTCCTTGCAAATTGGATTTCAGCCGCGTGGTTCTTCGTTCTCTCCGGGTTCGTTCTGAACTGGTTCTTTATGCAACCTCACGGAACTTTGAAAATCAGACAGGCCGAGGACATCGCTGGATTCGTCTCGTATTTCGCCGCTTCAATTGCTTCTGTCGCCATTGTGCACGCGTGGAGAAGCGGTCGCCGTGACACTGAGAAAGCGATGACCGAAGCCTCCGAGGCATCACATAGAGCGGCCCGAGGTGAAGAGAGATTGCAGTGGTTGAGTCACATCTCCCATGATGTCCGTACTCCACTGTCAACAATTCGGGCTGTGGTGGAAGATATGGCGTCAGGAATTGAATACGAACCGACAACTCGTGAAGAGCTCTTAAGTGTGGCTGTTGACGAAGTCGATCGACTTGATCGCCTGATCTCCAACTGGCTCCTACTTGGGAAATTAGATGTGGCAACTGTGCCACCCGAGATGGTTGCAGTAGACCTCGGCGAAGTCATCACTGATTCTGTCCGACGACTGGCGCCATTGTTGCGCGACAATGAAGTAGTCGTCAATGTTGCGCCCGAAATAGCGCAAGTTGATGGAAACTTTCAGGAGTTGCAGCATCTGGTTATTAACTTGTTAACGAATGCCCAGTCGCATTCGGGAGTTGGTGCGCGCATTTATATTGATGCAACAGATCACGGCGAAAACGTGGTGCTTCAGGTCGAAGACAACGGAACCGGGTTCCCGAATTTTGATGCTGATCTGCTGTTGCGACCGTTTGTGGCGGGGAATCTTTCGTCATCCACGGGATTAGGTCTTGCGATCTGCGCCCAAGTGGTATTGCGGCACAACGGCAACTTGGAACTGTCTAACAAACCAAGCGGTGGTGCTGTTGTGCGAATTGAATTTCCTAGACGAGCGTCTGTAAGGCGACCTACATGACATTGGTATTGGTAGTGGATGACGACTCATCAATTCGTAAAACGGTGGCCGCGGGACTTCGAGCTCGGCATTTCGACGTGGAAGTTGCCTCGAGCGGTACAGAGGCATTAGAGGTGCTTCAGCAAATGAAACCTAACGTCGTCGTTCTCGACCTTGGGCTTCCGGACATTGACGGCATTGATGTTGTGCGGACCGTACGTAATCAGTCAAAGATTCCAATCATCGTTCTCTCAGCCGATGGTTCTGAAAGTCGAAAAGTGTTGGCACTCGAACTCGGAGCCGATGATTATGTGACAAAACCATTTTCAATTAATGAATTGGGGGCCCGGGTTCGAGTTGCGCTTCGTCATCAGCCATCTGAATCCTTCAATGCAACAGTGCTCAGTGAAATACGTACCGGAAACATACGGATTGATTTATCCGAGCATCGATGTTGGGTAGACGAAGAGTTGATCGACCTCACGCCGAAAGAGTTCAACATGTTGGTCGTCCTTGCCCGGCGTCCTGGGAAGTTGGTGCCACACCGTGTTCTCTTACAAGAAGTGTGGGGTTCGGGGTATCAAAGGGAGACGCAGTACCTGCGTGTATATGCAAGTCACTTACGACGCAAGTTGGGAGATAGGCCCGGAACGCCTGACATCAAGGCTGATTCCGGCGTTGGCTACCGACTAACTCTTGATACGTCTTCCGACAACGAGTGACAACATAAGGTGTGGACATGAACCTTGTTGCCAATGTTGTTGCTGGCCTGTTGTTAGCGGTGTGCGCTGTCTCGGCACTCTTCGACTTCACGCAAAAAGAAAAGGCATACGAACTCACACGCCCGTTGCGTGTCCCCGACAAAGCGGTTCCAGTACTAGGCGCAATCAAGGCCGCGGCAGCTGTTGGGTTAGCGCTGAGCTATTCGTCAATTTTGATGGCCAAATTGGTAGGCGTATGTCTCTGCATTTATTTCGCGGTGGCAACAGGCACACACATTCGCGTGAAGCACGGAGTGAAGAATACGGCGCCAGCATTTGTTTTGACATCGTTGTCCGTCTTGTTCGTGCTTACAACGTTTGCGAAGTAATTAGTCGCGCAACTTGTCCCATTCGGAATCGTCCATACCGAGTTCTTTGTAACGCTTGCTGATCCAAAGCGGAACTTCAATGGGTTCGCCGCGATCAATCTCGCCCACCATTTGTCCGTTCTCATCCCACATGTGGCACGTATTGAGATTCATGGCATAGCTGCGGCGGCGCTGTTCCTTTGACATTTTCGCGCGGTCTTCTCGGCTGGTGCCAGAACTGGATCCCATGCGCATTGACCAAGTGCTTTGAATGGCCACTGGTGCCATTGCGGACAAGAGTGCCCCAATATGGGTGCACCCACGTGGTCCGCCGAATAGTTCTTTGACCTTGCTGTTGAATCCGCGTGCAATGGAGAGTCCCACCAGCTTTTGATAATGGTCGACGATGTCTGTGCAGTGGGTGTGCGGATGTTCGCGGAACGTGACATTGACTTTGGTGATTTCCAATTGGGGAAAAGAGAGTGTGAGATCAACAATCATGTGGTGCACCCACAAAACATCAGGGTCGTGCGCAACGTACAAACCTGCTGGTTTTTCATCGAATACAACTCCGCGCAACATGAAACTGTCTTCGTTCAGTTTGTAGGTGCGCACCTCATAACGACGTGTATGAATGAGAGCGCTGCCTTCGGGAGCGGGAGGAAATGCTTCGTATGTAGCCACGTCTTCAACTTTGTCAGATGTGTGGCTTGCCTAACGACTCCAAGACTTAATTAAGCAATGTAAATAGGGGAAATTGCGTGACCATAAACACGGAACTTTCTTGCAATGTTCGTGATGCCTAACAGGGGGCTGCAGTCATAGCGTGTTGGTAGCGCTACTAATGCGTTAAGGGAGAGAAAAATGATTGAGGGTTCATCAAAGAACAAATCACTCGTTGATGGGAACGCACTGTTCTCACTTGTGATGTTGGCCGTTATTGCGATGGTGGTATCAATTGGTGCAATCGGCATTGTGTCAATTGCAAAGAGCAAAGGTGGCGGTGGTGCAACTGCCGGCGGATCAACAACGGTGCAAGTCACGTTGTCTGAATTCAAAATCACTTTGAGCCCATCGTCTGTGCCTGCAGGAAACGTTGTGTTGAATATTCACAACGCAGGTTCAGCAGAACACAACCTGGCTGCAAAGGCATTGAGTAAGCGCGTTCCCAACATTCCCGTAGGTGGCAACGCAACTCTTGACCTTGGATCTATTAGTAGTCCCGTCGACTTGATTTGCGAAGTTGCAGGTCACGAATCGTCGGGCATGAAGGCAACTCTTGGAATTGGTGCCGCGTCAATGGACAACATGGCCAGCGGTTCAGAAACTCAGATGACCAACGAAGAGATGGATACCGCAATGGCTGCCATAGCAAAGCGATTCCCAGAGAAGACGTCAGCCGTTGGAGGACAGGAACTTGCACCAAAGATTCTTGCTGATGGCACCAAAGAATTTGACCTCACCGCAAAGATTGTTGATTGGCAAGTTGATGCACAAACAACAGTGAAGGCATGGGCATACAACGGTCAGGTTCCCGGACCACAAATGCGCGCCAATGTGGGCGACAAGGTGAAGATCGTTCTGAAGAACGACCTTCCTGAATCAACTTCTCTGCACTTGCACGGTATTCGCGTCCCTAACTCAATGGACGGCGTCGATCCATTGACACAAGATGTCATCAAGCCCGGTGCGACATTTGTGTACGAGTTCACTGCCAAAGAACCAGCTATCGGTATGTACCACTCACACCACAATGGTCAAGTTCAAATTCCAAATGGCCTCGCAGGTTCATTCATCATTGGTGACTGGAAGAAAATGGTCATGGCAAAAGACGCAGCCAAGATTGGCGATGCCAACGGCAAGATCGAACAAGAGGTTGTCATGGTGTTGAACGACGCCGGAACAATTGGTTTGTCGTTGAACGGAAAGTCATTCCCTGCAACAGCTCCGTACACCATGAAGGTGGGCGAGACCATGTTGGTGCACTACTACAACGAAGGTCTCATGACGCACCCAATGCACCTTCACCAGCCACGTGGATTGGTGGTAGCAAAGGATGGCGAAATGCTCGATGTTCCGTTCCGTGCGGACACTTTGAATGTGGCTCCTGGTGAGCGTTGGACCGTGGCATACACCGCAACCGATAAGGGCGCATGGGCATGGCACTGTCACATCTTGAACCATGCTGAAACACCTCAGGGCATGAAGTACATGGTGACTGCCGTCATCGTGAGCTAAATCTCTCGCACGAAAAGAGCCCGAGGCAGTAATGCTTCGGGCTCTTTTCTGTTTGGCACGACTTGTCGCTCTCTTGTCAGGCACAATGTGAAGCGTGACTTCACTAAAAGAAACCCTCCAATCTGACCTCACCGCAGCCATGAAGGCCGGAGACGACATGCTGAAGTCCACCCTGCGCATGGCTATTGCTGCCGTGATGAACGCTGAGGTGGCGGGCAAAGAAGCTGTGGAGTTGTCTGACGACCAAGTCATCAAGGTGTTGCAAGCAGAATCAAAGAAGCGCCTTGAGTCGGCTGAAATCTACGAACAAAACGGACGTAGCGAAGCTGCGGCAAAAGAGCGCGCAGAAGCTGAGGTGCTCGCTCAGTACCTTCCCGCCGCAATCGACGACGCGGCTCTCGCCGCCGTGGTTGCAGATGCCGTAGCTGCTGCGGCCGCAGCAGGGAACACGGGCATGAAGGCAATGGGAGTTGTGGTCAAGGCCGTGCGCGAAAAAGTGGGGTCATCGGCCGATGGTTCCAAGATTGCTGACATGGTCAAGGCAGCACTTGCGTAATGGCTGTTCCTGACTTTCAGACAAAAGAGCCATCGCCCACTATGGCGCGCACCGTGGCTGCATTGCGTCGCATTATGAAGGCGATATACCACGTCCATCCTGAACATCACGACGAAAGCATTGCTGCAACAGCAGAACAACTCGCCGATTCGCTTGCCGCCGCTGGCACATTGCCCCTGGGGCAGGATGCAGACGTTCGGTACACGCGTAACCCCATCACCGGTTCCATGAACCCCATCGCGCCCCCAGCTTCGTATCAATATTTAGAAAACGGCGTGCGCGGCACCGTGCGTTTTCACGAGGGATATCAAGGACCACCGGCGTGCGTTCACGGCGGTTATGTGGCTGCATTGTTGGATGATGTTTTGGGCAGAACGCGACATCTCACCGGTCGCAATTGCGTCACCGGATCTCTCAATATTTCGTACAAGCGCCCCACGCCACTGAACGCTGACCTTGAAGTTGAGGCAACCATCAGCGAGATTCTGGAGCGCAAGTTCATCGTGACGGGCCACATCACCCATAACGGCGAGGTCACTGCCATGGCCGAGGGCATTTTTGTGTTCCGCGATACAGAAAAATTCAATGCACTCGTTTCCGAGGCTCGTAACGCGTCTCGTTAGAGTCACAATATTCACATGCCTCAGGGCATGAACAAGGGGGACATCATGTCGAACGAACTCATTCTTGATTCATTGCGTCGTCGCTTTCGCGCATTGTTTTCTCTGTACGAAGACGCAACCGCAACAATGACGCTGGAGCAGGTCAACCATCGTGAAAAAGATTTGGTGATGCCCATCGCATTTTCGTTGTTCCACTGGGTGAACATGATCGATGCGTCAATGATGATGCTCACGGGAGAACCGTTCATCTGTAATCAAGAAATTCTCGATGCCATTAATTTGGAAGTGCCCGACCATGGCAAGCATCGCACCGTTGAGGAAATGCATGTGCAACAAATTGGCAACTACGAGGCCTTTATCGATTACATGAACAAGGTGTTTGCTCGAATCGAGAAGTACTTGGCTGAACTGCAGCCAGAGGAACTCACCCGCTTGGTGATTCCGCGTCCTTTTGGACCTCAAATCGCCAACACGTTCTCTGCTCGCGTCGCCGGGCCAGAAGGAATCACGGTTCTTGACGGCATCGAATGTTGGCTGTACCAGCACGGTATGCGCCACATGGGCGAGATTGAGTTGGCCCGCTCATTTGTGGGCCTTCAAGGAATGACCTCGTAACAAATTGGCGCCCACGGCAGGAATTGAACCTGCGACCCCTTGCTCCGGAGGCAAGTGCTCTATCCGCTGAGCTACGTGAGCGTGGTGCATAACACGCTGACAACAGTCTACGGCAGCGCAAATGGAACGCCGATGCCGTGTGCTGGCAAGGCAGAATGGGTATCCCATGGCTGATCCACTGCTGACTGTTGCTGAACGACTCGCGCCCGCCTTCGCTGCGGTAGCCGGCGCTGCGTGCGATCCGGTGGTGCGCCCCAGTGATCGCGCCGATGCTCAAGCTAATGGTGCGTTGGCCCTCGCAAAGTCTTTGGGATTACAGCCCCGCGAGGTGGCGCAAAAGGTTCTTGATGCGGCAGGCGACCTGTCGGACATGTTGGCTTCTACGGAAATTGCTGGCCCCGGTTTCATCAACTTGGTGTTCACCGAAAAGTTCATTGCATCGCAAACTGTCGCCGCATTGGGCACAGCCACTCTTGGCGTGCACACTGCATTGACGCCACACACAGTCACTATGGACTATTCGTCTCCCAATGTGGCCAAGGAAATGCACGTAGGGCATTTGCGGTCCACGGTGATCGGTGATGCGCTGGCTCGCACCCTTGGGTTTGTTGGATACAACGTGGTGCGCGAGAACCACATTGGCGACTGGGGCACACCATTCGGCATGTTGATTGAACACTTGCTCGACTTGGGTGAAGAAGCAGCAGCAAATGAATTGGGCATGGGCGACCTTAATGGCTTCTACAAAGAGGCTCGCCGAAAGTTTGAAGAATCCGACGATTTCAAAACTCGTGCACGTCAGCGTGTGGTGTTGTTGCAGGGTGGTGATGAAGAAACGCTTGGTTACTGGCGCACCCTCGTTCATGAAAGCACTCGCTACTTCAACAAGGTGTACGCACAACTCGGAGTTCTGCTGACCGATGATGACCTCATGGGAGAGAGCGCCTACAACGACATGCTCAGCGAGGTTGTGGTGCGTTTGGAAAAGGCCGGTGTGCTTGAGCAGAACGATGGTGCAGACGTGGTGTTCGCCGATGGGTTCACCAACCGTGACAATGAACCGTTACCGCTCATCATTCGCAAGGGAGACGGTGGATACAACTACGCCACCACCGATTTGGCATGTGTAATTGACCATGTTGAACGAATTGGGGCAAAAGCGTCGTACTACGTGGTGGGTGCACCACAAGCTCAGCACTTTCAGATGATTGAGGCAGTCTCGCGTAAAGCTGGCTTCCTTCCCGATGATTGCACCCTGAATCACATTCAATTCGGCAGTGTTCTTGGCTCTGACCGCAAGATGTTCAAGAGTCGTTCTGGAGACAACGTGAAATTAGGCGAACTGCTCGATGAGGCAGTGGAGCGCGCCGCAGCGGCAGTTGCTGAAAAGAACCCAGACATGCCCGCCGACGAACGCGCAGCCGTTGCCCGCATGGTGGGAATAGGCGCTGTGAAATATTCAGACCTCGCCAATGATCGCATCAAGGATTACATCTTTGACTGGGATCGCATGTTGGCGTTTGAAGGCAATACTGCGCCCTACATGCAATATGCACATGCCCGAATTTGCAGCATTTTCCGTCGTGCCGGCATTGAACGTTCTTCGATTCGATCAGCGGCGTTACTGCTCAACGATCAACGTGAACGTGCGCTCGCATTCCGCATTCTGCGTTTTGACGCGGCGGTATGGGACATGGTGGACACCATGAGCCCGCACAAGTTGTGCACCTACTTGTTCGATCTTGCATCTGACTTCACATCGTTTTACGAGCATTGCCCCGTCCTGAAGGCAGACTCAGACGACGTTCGACAATCACGGTTGTTCTTGTGTGATGCAACGGCCCGCACTATCTCGCAGGGCCTTGCACTCTTGGGAATCCAGGCACCGGAGCAGATGTGAGCGCAATCGATCTACGTCTCCTCCCCGCAACTGCATCGGTGGATGGCGGGGGAACGCTCTCCATTGGTGGGGTCTCGGTCGCTGACCTTGCTTCGCAGTTCGGAACTCCGTTGTTTGTGTACGACGAACAACATCTACGCGAACGCTGCCGAGAAGCGGTAGCTGCGTTCGGCACCGACAGTGTCATTTACGCCACCAAAGCATTTCTCTGCAAGTCCATGGCACTCCTTGCACACGAAGAAGGCGTGCTTCTGGACGTAGCAACCGGCGGTGAATTCCACGTTGCTCTCAGCGCTGGTGTACCCGGCAATCGCTGCGTGATGCATGGCAATAACAAGTCGCTTGATGAATTGCGCATGGCAATTACCAACAACATTCGCCACATCGTGGTCGACAGTTTCGATGAACTTGAGCGCCTTGAAACCTTGCATGCCGAAGGTCTTCCTGCGCCAAGAGTTCAATTGCGAATCACACCGGGCGTACATGTGAATACGCACGATTACGTGTCAACCGGTCAAGATGATTCAAAGTTCGGCTTCAACTTGAATAACGGTGATGCGCATAAAGCAATTGAGCAAGCACGTGCATCTTCTTCCGTTGACCTTGTCGGTATTCATTGTCATATTGGTTCCAACGTGCTGGCTATTGAAAACTTCGAAGATGCCAGCAAGGTGATGGTGGAGTTGTTCGCCTCCTCCAATTTGCAAGAACTCACTTTGGGCGGCGGTCTTGGGGTTGCCTATACCGAGCGTGACAGTGCTCCCACCATGCAGCAATGGGCCACAGTACTGAAGAGAGCTGCAGCATCATTGCCTTCCACCGCTCGTATTTATGTTGAGCCAGGTCGCAGCATTGTCGCAGCGGCAGGAATCACTGTGTACTCGGTGGGCACTGTGAAACACATTCAGGGCATTCGTAACTACATTGCGGTCGACGGTGGCATGAGCGACAACATGCGTCCCGCACTGTACGAGAGTGAGTACGAGGTCTTTGATCCTCAGCGAGCAAATGTTGACCGCACTGAACATGCCCGAATAGTGGGCAAGCATTGCGAGAGTGGAGACATTCTTGTGTTCAATGCACCAGTGGCCCCCAATGTGCAAGTGGGTGACCTTTTGGTTACACCAGTCACGGGCGCCTACGGATATTCCATGGCCAATAACTACAACAAGGTCACCAGGCCCGCTGTGGTGTTCGTCGCCAATGGAGAGGCTCGTCTTGTGGTTCGTCGTGAAACGTACGACGACCTCACGCGACTCGACGTATAACAGTCACACACCCTCGTCGTACCTTCGAATATGAAGCGAAGGAGACAAAATGTCCGAGATCACTGAATGCCCATCATGTGGCGGCCCTGTTGTCGATGCTGGCGGCCTCGACCTCCGGTGTGTCAATTGCGGAGCCACCTTCAACGACATGGTGGAAGAGTTTGAGACCGAGGAAATGGTGGAACGCCTAGTGGAAATGGGTATCGATCCGCTCGATATAGAGGGCGACGGCTACTTCAATTAATCCCTGTCGGGGTGGTGGTGCCTGCCAATAGGCTGAAAGGTCTATGGCACAGGCCCCTCAATCAGATTCAGTGGTGCGCATCGGCGTTCTCGGCTGCGGCAATGTCGGCGCCGCATTCGTGCAACTCGTTGAACGTCAAGCAGACGTCATCCAGGCCCGCACTGGCGTTCGTCTGCAGGTGGCCCGCGTTGCCGTGCGCAATGTCAGCCGCGATCGTGAAGTGCAATTGCCGGAGGGTGTGCTCACTCGTGACGCTCACGCCATGGTCAACGACCCCACTGTTGATCTCATTGTGGAAGTCATTGGCGGTATTGAGCCCGCTCGCGAACTCATCTCCACGGCTATTGCCAATGGGAAGCCCGTGGTGACTGCCAACAAAGAACTGTTGGCAAATGTGGGCCATGAACTGTGGGCTCAGTCCGATGCAGCTGGTGTCGACCTTTTGTTCGAAGCAGCAGTCGCTGGCGGTATTCCACTCATTCGTGCGTTGCGCGAGTCGTTGCGTGGCGAACCGGTTCGCCGTGTGATGGGCATTGTCAACGGCACCACCAACTTCATTCTCACCAAGATGACTGATGAGGGCGCTGACTACTCGGCAGCACTCAGCGAAGCCCAACGCCTTGGGTTTGCTGAACGTGACCCAACTGCTGACGTGGAAGGTTTCGATGCAGCAGCGAAGGCTGCCATTATCGCCAGCATTTCATTTGGCGCCCGAGTTGTCGCGGGCGATGTGTACCACGAAGGAATTAGCGGTGTCACGGCCGCAGACATTGCGATTGCTCAACGCCTCGGCTATGTGGTGAAGCTTCTTGCCATCGCCGAACAAGATGTTGATTCCGCAACCGTTGCAGTACGTGTGCACCCAGCAATGGTCCCTGTTTCGCACCCACTTGCCAGCGTGCGCGATTCATACAACGCTGTATTCGTGGAGGGTGATGCTGTGGGACAACTCATGTTCTACGGACGTGGCGCGGGTGGATTCCCCACAGCCTCTGCAGTATTGGGCGATGTCATCGATGCTGCCGTCAACTTGCGCAAAGGCACGCACGGCACCATCGGTTCGTTTGAGCGCGTGCCGGTTCGTCCTATCGACGAAACCTCGTCGCAATATCTCATTGGTCTCGACGTTGATGATCAACCCGGCGTGCTCCATGCAATTACAGGCGTATTTGCTAGCCACGGCGTCAGCATTCGCGCCGCGGAGCAAGAAGGCATTGGCGAAGGTGCACGTTTGGTGTTCGTCACACACCGTGCGCGCGAAGCCGATGTGCAGGCCTGCGTGAGCGAATTCCGCAAGTCATCGGTTGTGAAGCGCGCTTCCGGTCTCATCCGCGTTATCGGCGAGTAGTTCATTCATGAAGTACGTCTCCACGCGCGGCTCTGCACCTGTGCTCGGATTTTCCGATGTTGTGCTTGCAGGCCTTGCAACCGACGGTGGTCTGTATGTACCCGAAACATGGCCCACCATGCCAATGGTGCCGCAGGGCTCGTATGCCGAATTGGCTGCGCATGTATTCGCCCCCTTCATTGAGGGCGATATTGAGAGCAGCACAATGTTGCGACTCGCTCAAGAGGCCTACGCAACATTCCGCCATCCCGACGTAGTGCCCATTATCGATCTTGGGCCTGGACACCACATCATGGAGTTGTTCCACGGACCAACACTTGCGTTCAAAGATGTCGCATTGCAGTTGTTAGGTCGCCTCTTTGACCACATTCTCACCGCGCGCAATGAAAAGGTCACCATCGTTGGTGCCACTAGTGGCGACACAGGTAGTGCGGCAATTGATGGAGTGAAGAACTGCAAGAACATTGACATCGTCATCTTGTATCCCGCTGGCCGCGTGAGCGATGTACAGCGTCGACAAATGACAACTGTTGACTCACCCAATGTGCGCACTGTTGCCATTGAAGGAACTTTCGATGATTGCCAGGATCTCGTGAAGGCGATGTTCAATCACGCTGAATTCCGCGAGAAGCACAACCTGTCAGCTGTGAACAGCATCAACTGGGCTCGTGTGATGGCCCAAGTTGTGTATTACGTCGAAGCAACCCGACGCATCAATGGGCCTATTGATGTCACCGTGCCCACGGGCAACTTTGGCAACGTACTCAGCGGATGGATTGCCAAGAACATGGGTGCACCAATTCGTCATCTCGTAGTGGCGTCGAACCAAAACGACATTCTCACTCGTTTCTTTGAGTCGCACTCAATGACTGTGACCGGTGTGCACCCCACATTGAGCCCCAGCATGGACATTCAAGTGTCCTCAAACTTCGAACGCTTGCTGTTTGAAATGAATGGCCGCGATGGTGCCATGACGGCCCAGCAACTACAGCGTTTCCGAGATCGTGGAGCGCTTGCAGTTGAGCAAGATCAATTCGACCAATGGATTACGCCAACGTTCCGCGCATCTCGCGCCACTGATCACGACACCCTTGCCACCATTCGCTCGGTCTATGAAACAACCGGCATGATGATTGACCCTCACACCGCTGTTGGAGTGAAGGCTGCTCGCGAATTCGCTGAAGATGGCATACCAATGCTCACATTGGCCACAGCTCACCCCGCCAAGTTCCCTGATGCCGTGGAACGCGCCACAGGGGAGCGCCCTCAACTTCCGCCACACTTGGCCAACTTGTTTGACTTGCCCGAACGCACTAATCAGTTGCCCAATGACTTGGCGACCGTGGAAGCGTTTGTTGCCAACCGCTAAGCGAGTAACGCGTCGACTTTGTCGACAAGCACAAAGTGTTCACGCATCTTCAGATCAAGACGTGATTCAGCCAAATCGTTTTCATTGAATCGTGTTACAACCCACACCGCGCGGCCTTCATCGTTTGCGCAGGTTTCAAGTTCGTAATCACATTCGGACTGCATGCGTTCCAGTTCCATTTGAACTGGGGCAATCAATTGATCCATCAATTCCTGGGGCAATGGGCAAAAAATTGAAGTCAATGTCGCGACCTCTACAAGATGGTCGAGTTGATAGCTATAAGTCTCATCCACATGAACAATTGGGTGGTCGCAAAAGTCGCACAATGGCTTGTTGATTCCGGTGAATCGTTTATTTAATTCGTTGACCCTCCAGGGGTCAAGGTCCTCGGCTTCGCCTTCATAAGTGTCGTATCCATTCAGCACAAACCAATCCAGAATCTTCACCGCGTACGGATCATCTTTAGGAAGGGGAAGTGACTTGTATTGGTCTTCCTCTTCCATTTCGAAATCGAATGCGTCGTACTCCATGGCTAGTGAAGAAGCCCCTCGACTTCATGTGTGAGTGCAAGGTGTTCGCGCATCAACTCATCAAACTGCGAACCTTCCAGTTCCTCGGGCGTAAATCGACGCACCACCCAAATGCATCGCCCTGCTTCCGATTCGGCTACTTCCACTTCAATGTGATGGTCGTCAACGGTGTTAGCGATTCGCTGTTGAATTGGCTGCACTAGTTCGGCAAGCAGTTCCAAGGGCAATGGTGAACCCATGTCCACCAAAGATGCGATTTCAACCACATGAAGGGGAGTGAAATAGCGTTCGTCCAAGTAAACGCTGACCTCGTCGTCGCAGGTTGGCGGACCGACGTATATCTCGCAACCTTTCACGAAGAGTGGAAACGGCACCCCATTGCCCAGGGCCTCGGTAATGATCTCGCCACCCTCCATGACACACCAGTCGATGACTTGCACAAATTCTGGTTCGATGTATGGAATGTGATCACTGCTGATCATGGGGAAGTTGTTGGTCATTTCTGCCTTTCTTCTATTGGTGGTTGTCCGATTAAGAAATATCTTGCGGATACATCTCATTAACTGCTGCTACGAATCGCTCCACGAGTCTTTGTTGTAATTCGCAATATTGCTTGTTCGGAGTTGTGAATGCTTCTGCGAGACCGCGGTACCACTTGCGTTGATATTCGTATCCAGTGTTGAAGCTTGCACGAAACTTTTCGATTTCCTCTGGACTCTTTCCGCGAAGGTCGTACATGGTTTTTTCGCCGTTATTCACCTTGTCGGCAAGTGCCACTAGCACGGAAGGGTCCGTGTGGTCTTTAGCGCGAAGTTTGTCCAAGTAGGCAGACTTGCGACGCCACCAACGTTCTGCATATGAATCTTGAGATTCGCCCTCTTGCTTCTTTTCCTTTTTCTTCTCATCAAACATTGCATCCGTGCAAGCCTGAACAATTTTCCGAACGCCAGTTCCGAACTCGTGTTCCAATTCCTCGTACGTCATCGTTGAGTCTTCGATGATGTCGTGGAGCAGAGCTGCGATCGCTTGCTCTTGTGTTCCGCAATGTTCGATGACGATTGCGGCGACACCCATTAAGTGGCCGATGTAGGGCTCTTGGTTCACCTTGCGTGAATCTGTGCCGTGTGCGATGCATGCGGCCTGAAATGCTTTCAGGAATGCGGGACTTGGTGTCCAGCGTGGATGGTCTTTAGCCATGGTGGCCCCCTTTGTGTAGTGAAGAACGGCGGGGGCGAAGCGTCAAGCTGTGCCACCCTCGACTTGTGAGATGAGGAACGTTCCAGGAGCCAAGGTTTTGGCTACTACTGGATTTCCGTTTTTCGGAATCTGTGTCCTCATCTCACCCATACGGTACCGAGGGGGTGTGTCTGAATTATGAAGTGGCTTTGCAGTTCTTCTTCATGAACGCGTTGAATCGAGTGGATGCAGAAGAAACCTTGGCATCGCCAGTGATCTTCGCTAGTTGTTCACGAACGTTCTTCTTCTTGGACATAGCCAACAGGTCATAGCCGTTGTCTTTGAAAACCTTGTTCATGGCCACAATGCTGTCCACCATGAGCGCCACATCGGCCTTTACTTCTGCCGGACTGCCATCACGCATTTTGATGGCGATGGCAGCAATTGTGTTCCACGCCTTTTCCATCTTCTTTGGATCTGTGATTGCGGCAGGGTCTTGGCCGTGCGAACCACCACCACTCGCGTTTTGCATTTCGGTTGCCAACGCACAGAAATCGGCGTACTTGGCGTTGGAACTAGAGCCACACGCCACAAGTGATGACGTGGCTAACGCAACGATGGCGGTGGCTTGAAGAATTCGACGAATCACTTCATGCCCAACATTTTGCCCAGCTTGCGCTGACGTCCTGCTTTGGTCAAGGGGATTCCCGTTTTACGTGCAATGTTGCGCTTAGCCGCCGTAATGCCAAGCGCGCGTTTCCATGAAAATGTCACGTTCAATCCGGGGAGAATCTTCATGACATTGACCGTATCAGGCGAGTGATATCTCGCTTCTGCGGTCCACGCGGATTACATGCCCAATCGCACCGCAGTTTCAGATGGAGAAACGAGAACCAGTCGAGAAATTGCTCGGCTGGCACCGACGTACAGCATTTGTTCACGAGCATCTGGTTTGTCGGTGACCAATATGACAACGTCGTATTCAAGTCCTTTGGTGCGGTGCACCGTTTCGCATAGGACTCCGTTTTTTCGATCTTCCCATGACACGAGGGACAACTCGGGCGTGCTGGCCGCATGAAGTGCATCGCGCTCTTTTGTATTCAACGTTGCGACGAGCACTGTGGTGAGATCCCAGATTTCTGTATCGCGCATTGATTCAAGCTCGGCAATAACGGCGGTCACGGCTTCTTCGGCTGAATTGATTTCGATATGGAATATTTCGCCCTCTGGGCTAGCGGATGCCACTTCGGCACCACCAAGTGAATGCAATAGAGATCCGATAGCGCGAGCATTGCGGCAATTTGTTGTGAGTTGTGCTCGGGCTGGATTTGTCATTGCCACAACTTGCGTGCCTTCGCGTTTGTACAAATTCTGGCCTTCATCGCCAACAGTGAGGAGGCGACTGGTGGGGGAGTTGTTGAGAAGTGCCATGAGCACATGGACCCATAACCCATGGAAGTCTTGCAACTCGTCAATAATGACCGTGTCGAAGCGGGCTTCAACTTTGTCAATGTGATGCAGTACGTGGCGCGGGAGAGTGAGTCCGTAATACGTTTCCCAGGCCGAAGAATCAATTGGTCTTGGCGGCGGTGTGGGTAATCCAGGAAGTCTCTGGACGATGTCTTCAAAGCAACCAGCAAGTATTTGATCGTCTTCGGTGAATTGTTCAGCAATGGAATTGCCGAGTGGGATGTTGAAGCACGTGATGAGCGTGGAGTCTCCGCGATGCAGCGCTCTCTTTGCCCACTGGAGAGCGAGTCGAGTTTTGCCAGTTCCCGCAGGCCCATGAACAAAGACCGACTTATTTTGATCAAGGGTGGCCAGCGCTCGAGTTTGTTCACGCATGATGCGATTAAGTGACTGACGTGCGTAACGAGCTTGTGCTTGAGGGTCCCATTCAAAGTCAACATCGGGTCGAATACGTTCGAGAATTGCGGTGACTTGCACATCGCTCAGGGCCTGCTGTTGTGAACTGAGCAATGCCAATGTGATCACTTTGTTGTGAAGGTCTTGGAGGTCGTCTCGCAAGAACAGCTGCGCGGGTTCAACGTCGATGAGGTCGTTGGTGTTAATGGAGGACACATCGGGAAGCACTAGTCCGTGTGCGATGTGCAGGTGCTCAAGGCTTTTATCTGATTCGCGCAGATCGTTACGGAGTGCGTACGTTGAGTTGCGCGATTGCTTCGGCGGATCTACTTCGAATAGTTCGCCGCGGCGATACCACTGTCCCGAACGTACTTCGACTGGCCCACCTTTCACTTCTAACGACACCATTCCGTACTCTTTATGCAGCAGCAAAATGTCGATTTCGTATGGCCGGTTCTTCTTCTCAATATCGAGGTTGGGAATGATGTGCCATGAGTCGGATAATTGGTCACGTAGTGCCTCTGCTACTCGTTCTTCGGTTTTGTTGTGAATACGTGAGATGTCGTAATCCACCGGAATAAATACGCCCATGGCTGCCCCTCATTGCCCAAGTTGGTACTGGAGCACACTAGAACGGGCCTCTGTCCCTGGGCTTGGGTTGTTGCCGATGTGGTGAGAAGGGGCTAGGGTGAGGGTCGCTCGGTTGTCCGAGTTCTCCCCGCCCAAATCTCTTGGGGGGTCGAGATTCCCAGTGCGTTTCTCGCCTCGGCGTGTGCACAAACCCCCAATCGGCCACCAAAAATGGTCGTAGGAAAGCAGGAAATCATGGCTGCAGAAGCCCTTGAGAAGTCCGCCCTTGAATCCAAGGACAAGGACCAGTTGATGGCAATTGCCGATGCGCTTGGCGTGAAGACCACCGCACGCGCTTCAAAGGCAACGCTTGTCGAAAAAATTCTCGAAAAGACCGGTGCCAACGACGCGCCGGCGCCCGCCCCGAAAGGTCGTGGCGCGAAGGCTGCAAAGTCTGACGAGGCAGAAGAATCGGAAGAAGTTGCCGAGCGCGCACCTCGCGGTGAACGCGGTAATCGCAACCGTGATCGTGGCGACCGTGAAGAGCGCGCACCACGCGAAGAGAAGACCGAATCATCGGAACCAACCGTGTACATCGGTGCCGATGGTGAGCCTCTTGCAGAGTGGGAAATTGAACTCGCACAGCACGAAGGGCGCATGGGCGAATTGAAGGCCGCAGGTGGTCAGCAAAATCGCGGAGATCGCGGTGACCGTCAAGGTCGTAATCGTGGCGATCGCGAGGATCGCGGAGATCGTGGTGACCGTCAGCAAAATCAAGGTCAACGCAACCAGAATCAGAATCAGCAACGCAATCAAAATCAACAAGGTGGAGATTGGGAAGAGCGCGGTGGTCGCAATCGCCGCCGCCGTCGCGGACGTAATGGTCGCGATGAAGGTCCACAAGGTGAAGATCGTTTCGGCAACGACGAGTCACAAGAGCCCATCAGCACAGAGCCAGTAAAGGTAGAGGGCTACCTCGACCTGCGCGATGAGGGATACGGCTTCTTGCGAATTGGTGGCTACCAGCCAACGCGTGAAGACGCATACATTCCGGTAAAGCTCACGCGTCAATTCGGATTGCGTAAGGGTGATCACGTCACTGGTTTGTCACGTCCTGCAGGTCGTAATGAAAAGAATCCTGCACTCATGGAGATTTACACCGTGAACGGCATGGATCCGGAGGCAGCAAAGAAGCGTCCTCGATTCGAAGACCTCACGCCATTGTTCCCCGATGAGAAGTTGCGCATGGAGAATCCAATGGATCCCACCAACATGACTGCGCGCATCATCGACCTTATTTCGCCCGTGGGTAAAGGGCAGCGTGGACTCATCGTGTCGCCGCCAAAGGCCGGCAAGACAACAGTGATGAAGGCCATTGCAGCATCGATTGAGAAGAACAATCCAGAAGTGAAACTCATCGTTCTTCTAATTGACGAACGTCCTGAAGAAGTCACCGACATGCGTCGCACCGTTCGCGG
>CAYSPE010000018.1:0-30796 GCA_964432845.1 uncultured Bifidobacterium sp. | reverse complement strand
ATTTCCACCAAACAGTCTTTCCCAGATACACCTTCCATTGCTGAAGTGTATTCATTGGTGAACGACTTGCACAAGCATATCAGCAAGTACAATGGAATCATTCGAGATTCTGTTATGTTAAACATCACCCGGCTCAATGAGAGAATCAATATCGCGGACGTGCAAGTGGCGAACGGGTTGATCAACTGTTTTCACCAGCAATCGCGCCGCATCGCGAGGCTCAATTGGTTTTTGTGCAATGAGCCTTTCAGGCAGGTTGTAATCGATATCTGAAAGTTGCACGCAACAAGGCTAGGGGTTGCCCAGGTGTGAACGTGCAGCATCCATAGCAATACGTCCGCGAGGAGTGCGTGCGATGAGTCCTTTTTGGATGAGGAACGGTTCGTACACGTCTTCAACGGTCTCGGGTTGTTCGCCCACCGCAATGGCCAACGTGGTGAGCCCAACCGGTCCCCCTTCAAATTGTTCGCACAAACTACGCAAAATGGCGCGATCAACCTTGTCGAGGCCTAACTCGTCGACTCCGAATACACGCAATGCTTCCAATGCAGTTTCAGCATTGATGTGGCCGTCGGCTCGTACTTCTGCAAAATCACGAACACGGCGAAGCAAGCGGTTAGCAATTCGTGGCGTACCACGACTTCTACGCGCTATGTGCCCAGCTGCTTGGGCATCAAGAGGAACATCGAGAATGCGTGCTGCTCGACGGACAATGGAGTCCAATTCGTCATCGTCGTAGTAATCGAGACGCGCCACTAATCCGAACCGATCACGAAGCGGTCCAGTGATCATGCCGGTACGTGTAGTAGCGCCAATCAATGTGAACCGAGGCAGCGTGAGGCGGATAGAACTTGCAGCTGGACCCTTGCCCACCACTATGTCAATCTGAAAATCCTCCATTGCGGGATACAAAATTTCTTCGACTGACCGTGACAGGCGATGGATTTCATCAATGAACAACACATCGCCTTCATTGAGTTTTGTGAGTATGGCTGCAAGGTCACCGGCGCGTTCTAGAGCGGGACCACTAGTGACATGCAATGCCACTCCCATTTCAATGGCAACGATGCCAGCCATAGTGGTCTTACCAAGCCCCGGAGGACCCGCGAGCAAAATGTGGTCGGCTGCTTGGCCACGCTGTTTTGCAGCGCCCAACACAATGTCGAGATGTTCTTTCAGTTCACGTTGTCCGACGAATTCATCGAGTGCGCGCGGGCGAAGTCCAGCCTCTTCACCCATTTCTCGGTCACTTGCAACGGATGGTTCCAAGAATTCGTCACGCACGTCGGGCTCCCAACAAAGCAAGCGCATCGCGCAACATGGATTCGGAGTCTCCACCGCCAGTCAATTGACGCATGACATCACGCACTTCTTCTGGCCCGTACCCGAGCGCATTGAGTGCTTCGCGAACGTCGGCAGCCGCCGACTGCACTGAATCTCCACTCCCGGCATCGGCAATACCATCGAGATGCAGACGTGACTTCAGTTCCACCATGAGTCGTTCAGCAGTTTTCTTGCCCACTCCGGGCACCACGGTGAGGGCAGCTGTGTCTCCGCTCGACACGATGGTGATGAGCGCAGTAGGAGAATAGGTGGACAGAATTGCCATGGCCATTGATGGTCCAATGCCATGTGTGGCAATAAGAACATTGAATGTGTCGCGTTCTGTTCGCGATGTAAATCCGAACAAGGTTTGTGCGTCTTCACGTATGTGGTGATGCACATGCAGGAATGTGGAAACTGTTGGTTCAAGCTCTGCGAACGTTGATGTTGTAACAGCACATAGGTAGCCAACGCCTCCTACTTCAAGCAACACCGTTGCTGGCGCGAACCTTTCGAGCACCACCCCGCGCAAACTGCCGATCATGATGCACTCCGAGCTATCGCTGCATTACGAGAGGCAACAAAAGGAGCGACGGAGCAATGACACAAAGCGATTGCTGCGGCATCGGCCGCATCGGCAGGCTTTGGAACTGACTCGAGCCCGAGACGCTGTTGCACCATGACACCAATATGTTCTTTGGTTGCGCTTCCCCACCCAGCCACGGTGTTCTTCACGGCAGACGGTGTGTATTGCGCCACTTCGCATCCCGCACGTGCTGCTAGCGCCAACACGATGCCACTGGCCTGGCCAACCCCCATGGCTGTGCGTACGTTGTTCTGAAAGAACACTTGCTCGATGGCCACCGCATGGGGCTGAAATTCGGCCAGTAATTGCTCTACTTCGCCGTGCAGTTCGGCCAAACGGTCGTAAATGGGTGCGTTGGCCGGTGTTCTGATGACTCCGATAGCGAGCGCTCGAATTTTTTGAGCCGACGTCATTTCCAGAACGGCATATCCACAGCGCGTGAGGCCCGGGTCAACGCCCAGAACGATACGCGCCTCTGAGGACCCCTGACCGAACATATGTTTGATTGTATCGGGGTGAGCCGCCCCAATGGGGAATGTCAGCGCGCTGCTTGAACTGCTTCGACCAGCTCGTCAACCGACCGGAAAGTCAAGCCAGCAATGGCGCGATGGGCATAACAGATATTTCCACTGGGTCCCACCACAAAAACGCTGCGGCGCGGAAATCCGAGCGGGCCAACCGTGCCATACAGATTGGCCACGGTCTTGTCGGTGTCAGCCAAGAGTGGAAATTTGAATCCGTGCTTGGCTGCAAACTGTTCGTGACTGTCAAGATCCTGTGCCGAAATAGCCAGTACCTGGGCACCCACATTGTCAAATGCAGACAACTCGTTGTTGTACGAATTCAGTTGCTTCGTACACACCGGCGTGTCGTCGCCGGGATAGAAAACAAGAACAACTGTTTGACCCTTGTACTGAGACAACGAGTACGTGCGACCACCAGTGCCTGGCAACGTGAAGTCAGGAGCCATGTCGCCGACTGAAACAGTCATCAGCCAAGCTCCTGCATGAGCGACTCGTCAATGTCGAAGTTTGAGTACACGTCCTGAACATCATCGTTGTCTTCCAGCATGTCCATGATTTTCAAGATGTTCTTGGCATCGTCTGCGCTAGTGACTTCGATGGTGGTGGAAGAGACCATGGTGGATTCAGCGCTTTGCACCTCAATGCCAGCAGCTACCAATGCTTCTTGAATGTCGTACACGGTGGATGGATCACTGAGAACCTTCCATGTATCACCATCACGCTCAACGTCATCTGCACCCGCTTCAAGCGCTGCTGTCATCACTGTGTCTTCATCGAGCGAGCCCGACACGAAAATGACTCCACGGCGCGAAAACTGCCAGCCAACTGCACCTGGTTCAGCCATGGCGCCACCGAACTTCGAGAAGGCATTACGCACATCAGATGCTGCACGATTGCGATTATCGGTGAGGACATCAACCAACATCGCCACCCCACCCGGCGCATAGCCCTCGTATGTGATGGATTCGTAGTTTGCACCGTCATCAACACCCGTGCCGCGCTTGATGGCACGGTCGATGGCATCTTTTGTCATCTGTGCTTGCTTGGCTTTTTGCACGATGGTGCGCAATGGTGCGTTGGAGTCGACGTCTCCACCACCTTTGGCGGCCACTTCAATCTGTCGCGCAAGTTTTGCGAACAGTTTTCCGCGAGCCTTATCAGCTGCGCCTTTTTTGTGCTTAATAGTTGCCCATTTGGAGTGGCCCGACATGGCTACGCCTTTCTCATGTTTGACATGGTGCTTACAAAGTAATCGTGAAGACGAGCATCGCCCGTCAATTCAGGATGAAATGATGCCGCGAGCACATTGCCCTGGCGTACAAGTACGGGTTCATCTCCCAGTGTGCCAATGATTTCAACGCCGGCGCCCACTCGCTCGATTCGTGGGGCACGAATAAAAACGCCATGAAAATCGCCGACCGATGTAGAGATATTCGATTCGAATGAATCGACTTGACGTCCGAAGGCGTTGCGGCGCACGGAAATATCGATAGCAGAAAAACTACGCTGATCACTTCTGCCGTCAAGAATTTCCGAAGCTAGAAGAATCATGCCCGCACAGGTACCAAAGGTAGGCATGCCGTGTTTGAGTCGCTCGGTAATCGCCGCGAACAGCCCTGACGATTCAAGTAGTTGCGACATAGTGCTGGATTCGCCGCCCGGCATGAGCAATGCCTCAACGGAATCCAATTGTGCAGGTGTACGAATTTCTACTGGCTCAACGCCAACAGAATCCAAGCACTCACAATGTGCCGCGAACGCTCCTTGTAGAGCGAGTACTCCGATTCGCCGATTCACCCGGAGGCCTCGCATTCATGTGACTCTCGACTTCTTACCAACCGCGCTGTGCGAAGCGCTGAGTTTGATTGATTTCGTCCATGTTGATGCCGGTCATTGGAGCACCAAGACCTCGACTGACCCGAACAAGCACTTCGGGGTCACGGAAGTGCGTGGTGGCTTCAACAATTGCCTTTGCGCGCGGAGCAGGATCGTCACTCTTGAAAATGCCCGAACCAACGAACACTGCTTCTGCACCCAATTGCATGGCCAATGCGGCGTCTGCAGGTGTCGCGATTCCGCCTGCACAGAAAATGGGCACGGGGAATTTTCCGGTCTCTGCAATTTCTTGCACTAACGGAAGTGGTGCCTGCAACTGCTTGGCCCATTCAAAGAGTTCTGCTTCGTCGGCCTGTGTGATTTTGCGCAAGTCACCAAGGATGGAACGAAGGTGACGCACTGCTTCAACAATGTCTCCAGTTCCGGCCTCGCCCTTTGAGCGAATCATGCAAGCGCCTTCAGAAACACGACGAAGTGCTTCGCCCAAGTTGGTGGCGCCACACACGAATGGCACCGTGAACGCGAACTTGTCGATGTGGTGCTTTTCGTCTGCGGGCGTGAGAACTTCTGACTCGTCAATGAAGTCGACGCCGAGCTGTTGGATGATTTGCGCTTCAACAAAATGCCCAATACGTACCTTGGCCATCACGGGAATGTGAACTGCTGCCTGGATGCCTTCAATCATGGAAGGGTCAGACATACGGGACACGCCACCATCGCGACGAATGTCAGCGGGCACGCGCTCGAGCGCCATAACGGCACAAGCACCGGCGTCTTCGGCAATCTTTGCTTGCTCTGCATTGACAACGTCCATAATGACGCCGCCCTTCAACATTTCTGCAAGACCGCGCTTGACGCGCTGAGTGCCAACTGAAGAACCGGAGGTTGAATTCATGGGCTCTATGGTACCGAGGGCGTCAGCCCTCGCCCTGTGAGATTTGACCTCAGGTTGCGGGCCACGCCACCTTGGCAGGGTCAACGCCAGGATTCACAGGCGCCACAGAGTTCTTGAAGGCCACTTCCACCCATGTACGGCCTGGCGTCATGCGCACCACTGCCCCACTGGAATCGGTGAGAGTGAATGGCTGCAAACGATCGGCGCGAGCCCAGTTGATAGCGATGAGACCGCCATCGGTGAGCACGTACCCGGTCCCCTTGCCAACTGTGAGAGCGTTAGGGCTCTTGCGGTCAGCCTTGCTACGCACATAGGTGCAATACAGCACCACCACATTCTTGGTGTTGACCTGGCCGTCATCGGTCATGCTTGGCTCAAGAACTCGCTTGGTGTTTTCCACCGAACGCACGAAGTTGCCAGAAGCGGCATCCCACTTCCAATACACGCGCACGTTGTACATGGATACCTTGGCGCCATCAACAGCTACGGAAGTCGTGGGCTTTGCATCACTATCGGAACGGTAGGTGAATTGCTGTGGTGGTGGACCAGCATCGGCTTTTGCGAGAGTCCACAAATTTGAGGTCTTGGCATACAAATTATGTGGGGCCTTGCGGTCCTTCGAGCGGTAATAACCGCCCTTGCCGTGCGATGCGCTGTATCCAACGTTATTGAAGTCGCTGGCATTGATTGCTTTTGTTACTCGGTAGTTGCCACCACTCCAGCAGAACATGGGCTTGTTCAATGAACCAAGCATGTCGATGTCTTGAGTACGTCCGCTACGCAACGGACCGACAGGGTCACTTCCTTGACTGTGGAACACTGCAGCAAATCGAGTGAGAGCCTCAACATTCTCTTCAAACACCATGTCGGTCTTGTTGAGACCAGTTTGAGGGCGAGCTTGCGGGTGGTTGTCAATTTTGCACACGATTGCAGGGCGAACTGCGGCAGCCGTATCGGTGACGGGAGTTCCGAGCAACGGATATACATTCACCGGCGTTGTATTTGCTGGTGTGGAGTCACCAGACGCAGCAGCGGTGTCAACAGATGAACTGTTGGATGAGCCACAGGCCGCCAACGATGAAACAAGAACTGTGCCCAGTGCAAAACGCACGAGGGCGCGGCGTGATGATGCCATGTCAGATCTCCTTGAGTACTCCGATGCGATCAGCAAGGGAGGGATACGAAACCCCAAGACTAGAGAAGTGAACACCTGCGTGTGTGTCACCGCGTCCGGCTACTGGTGTTGCGAACCATAACGGCGTCGACGCTCCGAGAGGGGCCGCCGCAGTGCTGGACTGGACCTTTTCGAGTGCAGACGCTAACGCTGGCGGGTATCGAGTGGCTTGGCAGGCAGCAATGTCTGCCCACATAATTGCCTGCTCATTCAGTGACCGAGCGGCAACTCGCCGAGCCAAGGACGAAAGTCCCACTCGTGAGAGCTGCGCAACAAAGTGCAACAAGTAGGTAGTGAGTTCCGCATCACCTGAACGAATACGCCACAACAAGTGCGCCATGACGGCCTCAGTTTCTACCCGGTCCATCTGTGCGCAAAATCCGTTGGAGACGACAATGGCGGAATCGTGAGTATTTCCGAAGGCTGCCGCGACTGGGAATTCGGAATCCACTACCTCAATTGTTGGTCGATGGTCACCCGACACAACGCATAAACCATCGACAACGTTGAAAATGCGGGCTTGGTCTATTTCAGACGCCGCATGCGTGGCCATTGACTCATGAATTCGAAGTGGCGCCGATTGACGAATTGAGCGAGCAAAAAAGAACGAGAGGACGAAACCGATGATTCCGAGTTCGAGTGGCAACGAAACAGCCAAACCAACGATGAGAGCCACAAAGGTGACCACGGCAACCATGGACCACGTAATGCGGGAGATTGTTTGAGCACCACTTCCGGGTGCTACATCCATCTGGATCCATTGGCGTTGATTCATGTGTGATTCCAATCTCGGGGTCTAGTCATCCGAGTCGAGAGCGCCGCAGAAAGCGACCTTCGAATCGTTTCAGCATACGGGGCAGCTCGATAGAGGTGATGTTGTCGGCCTCCATGCCCAATGCCCGTTCATACATTTCGATATACCGATCGGCGAGCGCATCCATGGTGAATTGCTCGGCATGCACTTTTCCTGCCGCCACAAGACGTTCGGAAAGTCGCGGATCGGCAATAACTCTGGCCAATGCACTTGCCAACTCGCTCGCGTTGCCGGGCTCAACTAGTACTGCATTTTCCCCGTCGGTTGCGACGTTGCGATAGCCGTCAATATTGCTAGCCACTACTGGCGCACCAGCAGCCATTGCTTCGAGCAACACGATGCCAAAGGACTCACCGCGCAACGCTGGTGCGCAAAATGCTGCACTTCTGCGAAGTCGGTCAAATTTTTCTGCGTCAGTAATTCGACCGAGCCATTCAATGCGGGAATCGTGTGAATACTGAGCCTTTAGCATTTCAGTTTCTGGACCATCGGAGGCAATCCACAATTTCACATCGTTCGGCATCATGGACACTGCCTCAAGCAGAGTGCTCAAACCTTTGCGTGGCTCATGACGTCCAACGAAAAAGACGGCATTTTCTTTCACGACTGCGTCGTCGGAGATGTAGTCGCCCAATTCAATTCCGTTGAACAAAATTTCGTATTCGCCGCCGATGTATCGTTGCGCCAGTTCCACCGCGTCTTTCGAAACTGCCACGCGAATATCGATTCGTTTCGAAATCCATTTCAATTGGCGAGAGAACGCACGGTACGCCCCAGACTCTCCTGCTGAGTGAAATGTGGCAACGACGGGTGCCAACTTCACTAACAACGCCGTAAGAGACGGACCTGGCACCAATGGCTCGTGAACGTGCAGCACATCGAACGCTTCATCGTTGAGTGCGCGAATGGTACGCAACGCTGCCGACGCATCGGGCGCCAACGGGGCGACCGAGCCGTTCACCGCAGTGGGCAAACTGTTGCCGAGCGGCGTGACAAAGGGGTCTGGCGGCGGACCATCGCAGGGGCCAAGAACCCGGACTTCATGTCCCTTGGCCCGCAAACTCCGAGCCAAACCCAGCACCTGCTGCTGAACGCCCCCAGGAATAGTGAGGCTGTATGGACTCACCATTCCGATACGAAGCATGCCGACTACGGTAACTGGAATGACCAAGGTTGACAGTTCCTTCCGCCCCGCCCTATCTATCGTTGCCTCGCCCACGAAGCGCCAGGCCATTCTTGATCTAGCAGTAGAGGCCGAGAACAGGGGTATCTCAGGGCTCGCCTGCCCCAGTCTCGGAGGCACCATGGGCTTGTGCGTTTCGTTGGCCCATGTCACTCACTCCATCAACTACTGGACATCCATCCAGCCCATTTATTACAGCCACCCAGTTGAGGCCGGCAATACTGCGTCGCACATTAATGAAGTTTCAAATGGTCGCTTTCGTTTCGGTATTGGCGTCAGCCACGGACCTGTGACTCAACGTCTTGGTGTTTCAACCGGCAAGCCCCTCACCGACATTTCTGAATACGTGGCTGCGATGCGCGCCAACGAAAAGTTTGGTGGTCAACTTCCTCCTATATATCTCGCTGCACTGCGCAACAAAATGCTGCAGTTGTCTGCCGACATTGCCGAAGGTGCCGTGTGGGCAAATGCATCCCTCAGCCACATGAACAAGCAACTCTCAGAAGTTCCCGCAGCAGTTCGACCAGATTTCTTCCTCGCCAACATGATTCCCACGGTGATTGATGACGATGTTGAAGCGGCCCGCGCCGTTAACCGCAAAACCCTCACGGGCTATGTATCACTCCCCAACTATCGCAATTACTGGCGAGCTGCTGGTTACGTGGAGGAAATGGATGCCATTGAAAATGCACTGATGGCTGGTGAACGCGACAAGGTCACTTCCCTCATGAGCGACAAATGGCTGGACGACGCCACCATTAGCGGTTCGGCATCAAAAGTACGCGACCGATTCGCTGAATGGGCAGAAACGGGAGTCACCCCCATCGCAGTGATGTCATCAACAACCGGTGGCCAAGTAAAGGCCATCAATCAGTTGTTCGAGATCTATAACTGATCGAGCAATTCCTGAACGTGTTCGCGGATTTGGTCGCGAATGACACGCACTTCTTCAAGTGGCCTGCCCTTGGGATCATCTAGTGGCCAGTCAATGTATTGCTTACCAGGGATGTAGGGGCACGTATCTCCACAGCCCATAGTGACCACTACATCGACTGCATGCAGCAACTCATCGGTGTATTTCTGCGGCGTGTACGAAGAGATGTCAATGCCCACTTCATTCATGACCTGAACCGCAACGGGATTAATTGCATCGCCGGGCTCCGAACCACCCGACAATATGTTGACCTTTCCCTGAGACAACTCGCGTGCGAAGCCAGCCGCCATTTGCGATCTTCCTGCATTGTGAATACACAAAAAAAGGATGCCGCTCATGGCGTGACATTCCTGTCAACGAACAACAGCGAGACAAGTATGAGCCCCACCAATCCGCCGATGACCTGCATCACCGCAAACATGGGCCACGACTCTGGCGCAATTCCCGCAAAAGAATTGGAGAACATCCGGCCAAAACCGACAGCAGGGTTGGCGATACTGGTGGATGAGGTGAACCAATAGGCACCGGTAATCCAGGCCGCCACAAGCCCAGCCACGTTTGCCGCGGCTTTCTTTCCACCCCAGATGATGAGCAACAAACCAACGGTGGCGATGACTTCGGAAAACCACGTGGGTCCGCCAGTACGAATTTTGTGCGATGTTTCAAACGCTGCATGCGAAAACATGACATTGGCAGCGATCGCCCCCGCAACTGCCCCCACGCATTGAGTCAGTACGTCTCCAACGACACTCGCTACTGATGAAGTGCGCTCAAGAACAGCACCTACCACGGTGACGACTGGATTAAACGAAGCGCCTGAAATTGGACCAAAAATTGTGATGAGACCGAAGAGAGCACCGCCCGTAGCGATGGCATTTGCCAACAACTGGACTCCAACATCCTTTGATAGCGATTCGGCCATGATGCCAGACCCCACCACAGCCATTACAAGCAATGCTGTACCGAGGAACTCGGACAAGACACGGCGCTGCACTGTTAGCAACCCTGTGGACCGCAGCAACTGCCACCATCAGCAGGGACAGTAATGAGTGGCTTGGTACCAAGGTTTAACGGAGCAGACAACGATGTGTCTTGGGGCGCATCGGCGAGAACCGTGTACCACTCCCACGCAATTTCACCACCCTTGATCCATACCTTGTCCTGCACGGCGAAGCAGCACGTGGTGCTTTCTTGCACTTCAATAGGCAATCCCATGTTTGTTGCCTCTTCGATTTTGGCCGCTACTTCATCGGTGGACTCCACCTCCACGCCAAGATGGTTGAGCGTGCCTGCCGCACCGTGACCTTCAATGAGAACCAGCTTGAGCGGTGGGTTAGCAATTGCAAAGTTTGCATACCCTTCGCGCACTTTTGCCGGCGCAACTCCGAAAAGTTTGGTGTAGTGAGCGACGGCCTCGTTGATGTTTTCTACGTTGAGAGCTAGCTGTACTCGTGACATGGGATTCCCCTTTTCGCTCACCGAATGGCGAGATACTTTGATGACCGTCAATATACCAGAACATTGATAACTGTCAATGTATGTATGATGAAGCCATGGCTAACGCGAAGAAGATCAATTTGTCGCAACGGCCCTTAACCGACAGCCGTGCGCGCGACTTATCGATTGCACTTGCTGCCCTATCCGACCCCACTCGATTGCGTCTGTTCGACCTCGTTCGGCGCGCCGGAGAGACGGGTATTTGTTCGTGCGATTTGGTGGAACCCCTTGACCGCAGTCAACCCACCATTAGCCATCACTTCAAAGTTTTGCGAGAAGCAGGACTCGTTGACTCACGGCGTGAAGGAACATGGTTGTGGTACTTCGCGATACCCGGAAGTCTTAACTCACTCAGCGATTTCTTGAACTAACGCAAGAAGTGATCGCCGTAGCCGGGGTCGCTTGGCCAGTTTGGCTGGAACAAATGCCACTGCTCGGGGGCGCGCCTGATGAGCCCCTCTAGTTCATGTGCGATGGCTTGCATTCCGGCAGCAACTGATTCACGCAGTCCGCCGACACGTTCAATTGCTACTGGTGGGCGCACTACTCCGTGATGCCCATCAATGGCAGAAGTGAAATACACGCCAACCGGAATCACAGGCGCTCCCGAGCGCAAACTCAACATGGCGGGCCCAGCGGGCAGAGTGGTTTTCTCTCCAAAGAATTCCACTTCTACTCCACCACCTTGAATATCTCTATCCGAAAGTAGACATACGATTTCATTCTTCTTGAGAGCTGCAAGAATTGCGGGTGCCGCATCAGGACCAAGTGGCACTACGTGCATTCCCAAGTCACTGCGCAATTTGGCGAACCACTCAAAGAGCTCGGGTGGCTGCAATGGTTCCACAATGACCGTCATGTTGTGACCACGGTCAGCCATCCAACGACCAGCCCACTCCCATCCGCCCAAATGCGGCAGAGCCACAATGACTCCCTTGCCTTTTTCTAAGGCAGTTTCAATGTGATGGAATCCGTCGACCGAGAGATGATCGAAGACGTACTTTTTCGAAAGCGACGGCAAACGAAAACTTTCTGTGTAGTACCGCATGTAACTGTCAAATGCCTGTTGCGATGCCCGTCGTAGCGCCAAGGACGTCAGCGATGGCGTTACTCGCTTCAAATGTCGTTCGATCATGTGGCGCTTATTGCGCAGCGACAACGCTACGCCCGGCGCCAACAGAGATACCGCGCTCTGCGACAAAGGCGCGGGAGTGAGACGTGCAATGAGTGAGCCAACTTTGTACCCACCTACCGTGAGCGCATCGGACAATTCATCAAATGCACTAGCCATTTCGTTGACGACGACGTTGACGCGACAAAACCGACAATTGGCGACGCGAAGCGCGGGCGCTTTGGCGAGTGACACGACGAACATGACGCACTTCTCGCTTGGCTTTGACCGTGTGCGATACCTCGGCCTGCTTCCACACCACCACGAATCGCTGTACAGCAGTAATGACCGTCAGCACCAACATGATCCACAACACGGGGACAAGCAACGAGTCAAAGAGCAGTCCAAACAGCAACACGATGATGCGCTCGGCACGCTCCATGAGCCCACCTTTTGCATACAAACCGAGAGCTTCTGCTTTTGCTCGTTCGTAGGAAATGAGAGATGAAAATCCCATGATTGCCATGGGGAGCAGAGCCATTTGTGGGCTTTTCTCTGACGCGAAATACCAAGCCACTCCACCAAAAAGAACAGAGTCGGTGACTCTGTCTATAACGGAGTCAAAAAAGGCACCGCGTTGGCTTGCTGTGTTTGACGCTTTTGCCAGCGCACCGTCGAGCATGTCAGGTAGTGCCGCCAAAATAACGAGCGCGAATCCACCACGCAACGCGCCCTGAGCGATGGCACATGATGCTGCAACTGCGAACACAATGCCCAAGATGGTGAGATGGTCAGGTGACATGCCGGTGCGGCGCAACAACATGCCCACTGGGCGAACGACCTTTTCGATCGGCGCGCGAAAACTGCCATCTAACATTGAGCGAACGCTAGCCCTCTAATGACGCCGAATCGGGGTTTGCTGATTCAGGGTTGTCTTCCACCAGTGTCTCCACAATGTGTCCGTCGACGGCGTCAACTAACACCAATCCGCGGTGTACGGGAGGTTCCTCCGTGCTGTAGGCAAAAATGCGCCATGTAGGTCGGCTACGAAGTCCACGCCACACCTGTTGAGCCGATGCGTGCCCCACTGGGAACCCAACAGTTTTGGTGGCCAAGACCAAGGCTTCGGATTCATTCACCGTCATCCGCCACCCGCTCGATGTGCTGATGATTCCCATCACACCCAGGAGAATTGCCGCCAACAACAAGCCGCCGTTGATGAGTTGTGAATCCTGCGACCGAGCGATGGCCCATCCACCTGCACACGCCGCTGCCGATACCAAGTAAATGACACCTGGAATACGACGACGGCTGTTGTCGGGAAAGTCATACGCAGCGATGTGATCGACCGCATTGAGGTCGTCGGGTAATTGGTCACGAATTTCGTCTGTCATTGGTCCCCCTTGGGCCATGCTGCGCGCACTTTTGATGCGGTAAGAGAAAGTGATTCGGGAAGAGTGCGCGTTTCCGCTACCGAAGTCATGAAGTTTGAATCACCGTTCCATCGGGGAACGATATGTACATGCAGGTGTTGCGAAATGCTGCCCCCGGCTGCCGCGCCCAAATTGATTCCGACGTTGAGTGCGTGCGGAGAATGAGATGACTTCAGCGCCATCGTTGCATCGCGCACCAATTTCCACACGTCGGCAGCTTCGTCATCAGTGAGGTCCTCCAAATGGGCGACCTCTCGATACGGCAGAACCAGTACATGACCCGAGGCGTAGGGAAACGCATTCAAGATTGCAAAAGCATGCGAGGAGCGATGAACAATATGAGCCTCTTCATCACTGAGACCTGAGTTCAGAATGTTTGTGAAGACCGAGACCGAAGGGTCGGTTGACTGCCCCAGCACACCATTGATGTACTCAGATCTCCAACCGTTCCACAACTGGTCCAGCTTCACTGAGAACTCGTCTCGCTCTCTGACACTTCTGCGCGAAGGTTGGCGATAAACGTAGACAGTGGAACATCGCGGTCAACGTCTCCCCCACGTGGATTCACACCAACTGTGTTGTTGTCAACGTCTGAGTCACCCACCACCAGCACATATGGCACCTTGCTGGTCTTGCCGTTGCGGATGCGTTTACCGAGAGGCTCATCGGCGTAGTCGATGTCAACGCGGAAGCCTGCAGCCTTGAGTTGCTTCACCACTGAATCTGCATATTCGTCGTGGGCCGCGGCCACAGGGAGGACGCGCACCTGTTCTGGCGCAAGCCATGTGGGAAATGCTCCGGCATAGTGCTCGGTGAGAACGCCAAAGAATCGCTCGATGGAACCAAACAATGCGCGGTGCAACATGATGGGGCGATGGCGTTGGCCATCTGAGCCCACGTATTCAAGATTGAAACGCTCGGGGTTGTTGAAGTCGGCTTGAATAGTGCTCAACTGCCACTTGCGACCAATTGCATCGCGCACGTCAACATCGATTTTTGGACCATAGAACGCAGCGTCGCCCTCTTTGATTCCATATGTGAAGCCATGCTTATCAAGGGCCTGCCGCAATGCATCGGTGGCTTTCTCCCAAATCTCGTCGGAGCCAACGAACTTCTCAGGATCTTTCGTAGAGAGATTGAATTCAAATTCGGTAAACCCAAATCGACGCAGCACCGACAAAATGAACTCGAGTAGGGACGCGATCTCATCGGCCATTTGGTCTTCGGTGCAATAGATGTGGCTGTCGTCTTGCGTGAAACCACGAATGCGCATGAGTCCGTGCAACGTGCCGGCGCGTTCGTATCGATACACATTGCCTAATTCGAATAATCGCAAAGGAAGTTCGCGATAACTGCGCTGACGACTGTCGAAGATGAGACAATGCATCGGACAGTTCATGGGCTTCATGTAGTACGTGCCGTTGTCCATTTCCATGGGCGGATACATACCGTCGGCGTAGTAACCAAGGTGGCCGGACTTTGCGAACAAATTGGCGTTGGCCAAATGCGGTGTGTACACGAACTGATAATCACCATCAAGGTGACGCTGGCGGCTGTAGTCCTCCATGAGTTTGCGCACAATGGCACCTTTGGGATGCCATACGGCAAGTCCACCACCTAGTTCTTGCGGGAATGACAAGAGATCTAGCTCGTTGACCAATTTGCGGTGATCGCGCTTGGCAGCTTCTTCCAAACGATGAAGGTGCTCTTTGACTGCGGCATCAGATTCCCATGCAGTGCCATAGATGCGCTGCAGCATGGGACCTTTTTCATTTCCACGCCAATATGCGCCGGCAACTTTCATGAGTGCAAAATGTCCAAGACGCGCAGTGGTGGGCACGTGCGGTCCTCGGCACAAGTCAACAAATTCTTCAGAGTTGCGATACACGCTGATTGTGCCTGCATCACCCACTTCGCCAGAGTCGCTACCGTCAGCTGCACCACTAGTGACGCGTTCGATGATTTCGCACTTGTACTTCTGCGATGCGAATAAGGAGAGCGCATCGGCAGCTGACACTTCAGAGCGTGTGAATGGCTGGTTGGCCTTCATAATTTCGCGCATGCGCGCTTCGATGGATGCCAGGTCGTCATCCGAGAATGTTTTGCCGCCAGGTAATTCAAAGTCGTAATAGAAACCGTCTTCAATGGCAGGCCCAATAGAGAACTGTGCACCGGGGAACAATTGCACCACGGCTTGAGCTAAAACGTGTGCGGTGGAGTGACGCAACACATGTCGACCTGCGTCAGAGTCCTGAGTGATGATGGACACCGTGGCGCCCTGAGGAATGGTGGTAGCGAGATCGACTTCAGACCCGTTAATAGTGCCTGCGACTGCCGCTTTGGCGAGTCGCGAGCCTATGGATGCGGCGAGGTCGGCGACACTGGAGCCCTCGGGCAACGAGCGAGACGAACCATCGGGAAGGAGTACGGATATCTCAGACATGGGAAGCCCATTCTACGGAACCAAGGCGCAGCACTTCTGACCCATTTACGCGGTTGACGGCGTAATTACGAGATGGAAGCCTCGGGTGTGGGAATGGATTCGGCTTTTTTGGTGGCATATACATTGCGATATTCCTGACCAGTGAGTTCTCGAATCTCAAACATCAGTTCATCGGTCATCTCACGCAACACCAGATGGTCTCCCCCGCGTTCGATATAACGCGCAGGATTGATGGGGGTTCCAAACTTCACCGTGCAGGGCAGTCCCGTCTTTGGAAAGAACGTGTCGGGAGGCTGGATTTCGCGGGTTCCCACAATGCCCACCGGAATGATGGGGCACCCCAACTTCACTGCAAGGCGAGCCGCGCCTGTGTGCCCCTTGTAGAGCATGCCGTCTCGACTTCGAGTGCCTTCTGGATAGATACCAAACAGTTCACCGCGTCGCAGAACTTCCTCTGCAGCCATCAATGCACCTTCGCTCTTTGATCCACCCGATCGGTCGATAGGAATCATGCCGAGTGCGGGAAAGAGATACTTGGTCTTCCATGAGTCCATGTACTCGGCCTTACCCACAAAACTGATTTGTCGGCCTGCGTACACCATGGTGAACACTGAGTCGAAAAAACTGATGTGATTCGGGCACAAGATGGCAGGACCCGACGCAGGAATATTGTGTGCTCCCTCAATGGTGACATCCCACAAACGATCAAGCAGTGGCTTGATAATGCGACGCGCACGAATTTGCGCCTTGCCTGTTCCGGGCAATGCTGCAGACTGCACCGAATGCTGTTGCGAGTCGTGAGTAGATGCCATCCCCCTGTGACAATAGTCCTAATTCTTGAACAGGTCTATGGGTGATTGTGTACTTGTTGTCTTAACGCGGAGCGACCGGATCGCCCAACTCAACACCCAACAACGAGGCAGCTGCACTCACATCGGCGCCCGAGGCCGCAGCGGCATCGATGACTCGCAGCGCTCCGGGAGTATCAAGGTCATTGTCAAGACATTCGCGAACGTCATCAAGCACTGTAGAAACTGAGCCACCCGCACTGTTCGTCCATGCAACAAGGCGTGCGTGATTGCGGGGCATGAGCTCGTCATCCCATTCCCACTCTTTTCGGTAGTGGTGCTCGATCACAGCAAGACGGATTGAACGAGGGTCCCATTCGGTACGTAATTTGTCGACAAACACCAGATTGCCGAGGCTCTTTGACATCTTTTCGCCGTCTTTAAACACCATTGCCACGTGCATCCAATGCTTGACAAATGGTTCGCCCGTGGCAGCTTCAGATTGGGCTCGTTCACATTCATGGTGCGGGAAGATGAGGTCGCTTCCGCCGCCATGCAGGTCAATAGTGGTGCCTAACTCACGAAGCGCCAGCGCCGAACATTCGATATGCCAACCCGGACGACCTGGGCCCCAGGTTGTGTCCCACGATGGTTCATCCTCTGCAGACGGATGCCACAACACGAAGTCGAGCGGATGTCGCTTGTTGGGGTCATCAACGTTGCCACCACGTTGACGCGCGAACTCAATCATTTGTTCGTGGGAGTAATGCGACACTTCACCAAACGTGGGCGACTTAGATACGTCGAAATACACGGACCCGCCTGCGACGTACGCAAAACCGCGATCGAGAACCATGCCGATGAACCCGCGGATATCGGAAATTGCCGACGATGCTCGAGGAGTGCTGTACACCGGCAGTGCATTTAGGGCCACCATGTCGCGATTAAAACGAGCCTCTTCGCCCGCCGCAAGATCGAGATAATGCACACCCAATTCCCGCGCCTTTGCAAAGAGTGGATCATCAACGTCGGTGACGTTACGAACACACTTCACAGTGTGGCCAAGGTCAATAAGGCGTCGCTGCACAATGTCGTACACCAAAAAGGTGGCGGCATGCCCCAAGTGCGTTGCGTCGTATGGCGTGATGCCACACGTGTACATAAGAACTGTCTCACCTGGTGTGAACGGAACGACTTCTTGTCGTGCGGTGTCGTACAAACGCATTGACATAATGCTTACGCTATTGCTCGAGGATCTTTCTTAATGCCTGTGAGCTTCGGAGCAACGCGGGTCTTGTACCTCACATTCAACTGCAACAACACTGCAGTGAATGCTTCGATAGCGGTTGCATTCGATAGCTCACCCGCATCGAGCGGGCGACATCCGGGAATATGAGCAGCAATATCCATTGCCACCTGCTTTGCATCTTCGTCGTCTGAACAAATGAGGACGTCAGAGTCGATGGGGTCACCAAGATGCCCAAGTTCTTTTGCTGGCAGGTGGTGGAACGCCGCCACGATGCGACATTCGGGAACAGCGGCCTGCACGTGTGCCGCCACACTTCCGCGCGGCGGCATGAGTGGCTGGAATTCGTGACCCACTCGCACCAAAGCGTTGGCCATGCTGATGATGACCTTGCCCGCAAGAACATCGATGTTGTCGCGAGCAGTGGTAGCGGCGCCGTCCCAGGGGGTGGCCAATACCACGACATCACACGACGAGGCCATGTGATTGTCGCCTGCCTCTAATGACAAATTGAGGTCGGGCCATTGAGCCTTGAGTTGGTCGATGACCTCGAGCGCGCGGTACTTCGAGCGCGATCCAATCACCACGTCATAACCCACCGATGCAAGACGGGCACCAAGGGCGCTACCAGCAGGGCCTGTGCCTCCGAGAATTCCAATACGCATTCTTGAGAGCCTTACACATAGACCCCCACCGAACTACGGTCATATGCATGGGACTTCTCGAAGGTAAGAAAATTGTTGTCACAGGCGTACTCACGGATGCTTCCATCGCATTCAAAGTTGCCCAGCTCGCCCAACAAGAAGGGGCCGAGATCGTGCTCACCGGTGCGGGCCGAGCGCTCTCTCTCACCCAGCGATTTGCTCGCCGTCTCGATACAGAACCACAGGTGTTTGAATTTGACGTCACCGTCCCAGAGCACATTGAGTCAGTTCGTGAACAAGTGCGCAACAGCCTCGGCCGCGTTGACGGAGTACTTCACTCAATCGGTTTTGCGCCTGAGGTGTGTCTGGGAGACGATTTTCTAGCAGCGCAGTGGAAAGACGTTGCGGTGGCGATGGAAATTTCTGCCTACTCGCTCAAGACTTTGATTGATGCATTTCTGCCTCTCATGCCCTCAGGCTCGTCAATCGTCGGACTCGACTTTGACAACACGGTTGCGTGGCCGGCCTACAACTGGATGGGCGTTGCAAAAGCTGCATTCGAGGCCACAAGTCGATACTTAGCCAAGGAACTCGGACCACGTGGCATCCGATCCAATCTTGTGGCTGCCGGACCGGTGAAGACCATGGCAGCAAAATCAATTCCTGGTTTCAAACTGTTTGAAGACACATGGTCGGAACGTGCGCCGCTTGGTTGGGACATCAACGATGCAACTCCGGTTGCCAAGACCGTTATTGCGCTTATGTCTGACTGGTTCCCCGCTACCACGGGCGAAGTGATCCACGTTGACGGCGGCTACCACGCGATGGGCGCATAGATACACGTGACTAACCGCCTCGCACAGGCCTCATCGCCGTACCTGCGCCAACATCGAGACAATCCCGTCCATTGGTATCAATGGGGTGAAGAAGCCTTTGCCGAGGCCCAACGCACAGGCAAACCAATTCTTCTATCGGTGGGCTATTCCGCCTGCCATTGGTGCCATGTGATGGCCCACGAGTCATTCGAGCACGAATCCACAGCTGCAGTAATGAACGAACTCTTCGTGAACATCAAGGTTGATCGCGAAGAACGACCGGATGTTGACGCGGTGTATATGGATGCCGTGCAAGCACTCACTGGCCGCGGTGGCTGGCCGATGACGGTTTTCTGTACACCGACAGGCGAGCCTTTCTATGGCGGCACGTACTACCCACGTGATTCATTTGTGCAATTGATGAATGCAGTGCATGACGCGTGGCTACATCGCCGAGATGAACTGCAACAGAATGTGGACGCTCTCGTTGAAACAATTGGACGCACAGCCGAAATTGCCCCCGCCGCTTCAATTGATGTTCCTACTCTCATTACGAACACACTGAACACTTTGTCATCGTCTTTCGACTCGCAATGGGGAGGATTCGGCGGCGCGCCGAAGTTCCCATCAACGTTCGCCATTGACCTTCTTCTGCGTGAGTACTCGTTATCACGCAATCCGCTTCTACTGCAGATGGCCGAAACATCGCTTGATGCGATGGCCGCCGGAGGAATGTATGACCACATTGGCGGCGGATTTGCCAGATACAGCGTTGATGAAAAATGGCTAGTCCCTCATTTTGAAAAAATGTTGTACGACCAAGCACAACTCCTTCGCGTGTATCTCCACGCATGGCAGACAACCGGTCATGACCGCCATCTACAGGTAGTCCAAGAAATCGTGCAATACGTGTTACGAGACCTTCATCATCGAGATGGTGGGTTCTTCAGCGCTGAGGACGCTGACTCGCTCGACCAACACGGCCATTCAGAAGAAGGTGCGTTCTACACCTTTACGCCCGACGAACTGCGCGACATTCTTGGCGCGAATGCATCAGAAGCATTCGAATGGTGGAACATCACCGAAGAGGGCAACTTTGAAGGTCGCAATATCCCCCATCGAATTCCTCAACGAACGGCCATTCTTCGCCCTGAGAGCATTGAGACCCTTCGCCAGAAACTGTTTGACGCCCGATCGCTACGCCCACGCCCTGGTCTGGACGACAAAGTTCTTCTTGAGTGGAACGCAATGATGTTGTCAAGCCTGTGTGAAGTAGCTGCATCACTCAACAACCACGATCTCGTTGCATCGGCAATTTCAAACGCTCAGTTCTTGATTTCTCACCTGTATGACGAACAACTCGGTTGGCGACGTAGTTGGCAAGAACATGCCACGCCGCAGGCGCAACACAATGCACTCGCGCATGACCTCGCACACGTGGTTGACGCAATGACCCGGATGTATGAGCTCACATCGGACCACCAATACCTCGCAGTTGCCGACCGCACCGCTCGCGATCTCATCGCCCATTATTGGGATGACGAGAACGGTGGCTTGTTTACCGTGTCGAAAAATGCCGAGCAGTTGGTCGTGCGCCAAAAAGACCTCATGGACAATGCAACACCTTCGGCAAATTCCGTTGCTGCGATGGCATTTATTCGTTTGGGCGCAATCACCGGTGATTCTTCTCTTACTGCAAGAGGTACCGACATCTTGTTGCTGCTCGGACGAGTGAGCCCATCTGCACCGTCTGCATTTTGTTGGGCAATGTGCGCGGCAATGTTGCTTCATGAGGGCACCACGGAAATTGTGATTCCGGGAGATGAACCCGCACTACTGACCGTGGCGCGAGGCGCGTGGCGGCCATTCGCCGTGCTCGCATGGGGCGAACCAACATCTTCGCCTTTATGGGTGGATCGAACTCCAGGAAAAGCGTATGTGTGCAAGAACCACGTGTGTTTATTGCCCGCATCAAGCGCGGAAGAACTGACGAAGCAACTAGCTACCAAGTAGCGATATGCAGCGCTGAATCCACTGACACCGATGGTCGGCCACTGCTGCGGCCCTTTGTATTGTCACCCTCGGCGTAACCAAAAGCCACGACGCCAAGAATTTCCACACCGTCGGGAATAGAAAAGGCGCTGCGTAGCTCCGACTCGTATGCGTGTGCAAAGAACAACGCCCCGATTCCCTGCTCTTCCAATGCGAGAAGAAACGTCATGGTGGAAAATGATGCGTCAATGGTCCAATACGGCGCCACCCATGCATCAGTGCTGACGCCGAGTCCGGTTTTCACTTTGTCGGGCTCGCTGTACCTCTGCAGATACGCACGCGAATCAGCAAGCATCAAGGCCACACATGGCGCCTGCAGCAAACCAGGAAATCCAAACGATGTTCGTTTCGCTTCGGGAAGTGCGATGTTCCAATACTGCGACGTTTGATCGCCAGAGAACAACAGAACATTCCACCCTTGTGACTTACCAGCACTTGGCGCGCGTAACCCAAGATCAATGCAGTCCCTGATGACCTGTTGGTCAATGGGTTGACGAGAAAATGATCGCGTCATCCGACGAGATCGAACAACGTCGGAAAATTGCACGACTTATTGGCGAGCGCCGAGTTTGACGAGGCTCTCGGCCATGGTCCAACCATGAACGATGAGAACGCCGCCCTTTTTTGCATTGACGCCCTTGAACAACGACTTCACGTCATCAGAAATCTTTTCGGGCTTCAACGATTCGTGGTCGAGAAATCCGCTTTGTCCGTCGACGGATACAACAAAGGTTTGCTCGTCATAATTGTCATCAACATTGAAGCGACGCGCCAAGCGTCGACCCCACGCACGTTCCTCACCGACAGCGCGATGGCCGAAGCGAGGGATGATTTCAGTGAGAGACTTGAATGCTTCAATGCCATCGGCATTTGCGAAGCGACTGCCCACCACCACGTCTTCATCAGGGAATGCCATGAGTGCTCGGTGATACGCCTCGGCCATGAGACCCTTTAGTACTGCGTCACGCTTCGCAGTGCGCTTGATGGTCATGAGACCAATGAGTACACATGGGGTGCCGCCAATGCGTTCGAGGGTGGAGAAGGTGACCCCGTGCAATTTGCCATCGAGACGAGCAAGTGTGCACAAGACCCAATCAGTTTGGGCTTGCGCGAACTGAGCAGCCTTGAACGATCCCTCGATGGTGAGCATCTCTTCAAGTTGAGCTTCGGTAAGGGCGCTGCAGTCTTGCGTAGATACTTCTAACGACATTGGCAACTCCTCCCGGTTACTCGTGGCACGTGGGCCAAAACAACTTGTCTATTCTGCCAGCGCCTAGGCGAATTTCCCGATACGAAGCCGGAAATCAGACGATTTTGATGGAATTGGTGCCAAAAGCAATGCGAAGCGGGCCGATTGCCTTTTCAAAATCAACCAGCCCCGACGGCCCTAAGTCGAAGATTTTGCCCCCCGCCAGCTTCACCTTGACCGGAGATGAGCCGGGGAATTCACGAAGGATGGACTTCAGAGTTTCCAACTTTTCGGCTGTGAACCCCGATGGCAGCGCCAACAACACTTCGGGAACTCGCTGGCCCAAATTCTCGGGAACCACAATGCGATTAGCCGAGAAACTCGGTGGAGCATCATCTCGCTGGTTAAGGCGACCAGTGACAGTGACCACTAAGTCGTTTTCGAGCAGATGTCCAAACTCGGCCAGAGTCTTGGCAAACACCGTGACCTCAATAGAAGAAGCCATGTCTTCAAGAATGAATGTGGCCATTTGATCGCCGCGTTTTGTGAAGCGTCGATTAAGTGACGACATAACGCCACCAATGGTGACCATGCCTGATTCACGCGATTCCAGGTCGGCAATGGAACTGGTAGTGAGTCGACGAAGCGCAACTTCTACGCCCTTGAGCGGGTGGTCAGAGATATACAAACCCAACATGTCCTTTTCGTGACGAAGTTGGTCTGACTTTGAGAACTGCAAGTCTGGAATTGCAATGTTGGAGGACCATTGAGAATCTCCAGATTCTTCTAGTTCACCAAACAAGGACATGACGCCTTTTTCTTCTTCGCGACGTTTCGCGATGGCGTCATCAACGATGGACTCATGCACCATGAGGAGACCGCGTCGTGGATGGCCAAGCGAGTCGAATGCGCCTCCCTTGATGAGAGACTCAACCGCACGTTTGTTCAGTGCTTGCTCGGGCACTCGTCGAGCGAAATCGTGGAATGATTCGAATGGACCGTTTGCGTCACGTTCATCGGTGATGAGTTGCACCAGGCCCTCACCCACGTTGCGCACAGCTGAGAGCGCAAAAACGACGTGGCGTTCGCCGTCCTCTTCAACAACTGCAAAGTCGGCACTACCCGTATTGATGTCTGGGTTTTTCACCGTGATGCCGAGTGCTCGCGCATCAGCAAGGAACACCGCAGCCTTGTCGTAATTTCCCTTTACGGAAGTGAGAAGACATGCGGCATATTCAGCGGGATAGTGAGCCTTGAGATATGCAGTTTGATACGACACCAATCCGTAACCGAATGTATGGCTCTTGTTGAATGCGTAGTCGGCAAACTTCTTGATCACTGCGAACAATTGCTCGCCCAATTCACGGCCATATCCGGTGGCTTCACAGCCATTGATGAAAGAGTCCTCCTCTTTCTCCATCGCCTTGAGATCTTTCTTACCGCATGCCTTTCGCAGGTTGTCAGCCTGACCCAGGTCGTATCCGGCGAACTTTTGCGCGACGCGCATCATGGATTCTTGATACACCATGAGCCCATAGGTATCGGACAAGAGATCTTTTGCTTCTGGGTGGAAGTACTCAGGTTCTTTACGGTTGTTTTTGTAGTCGGCGTAGTCGTAGTGCATGTTGACGCTCATAGGACCTGGGCGGTACAGAGCCAACACGGCACTCACGTCCTCGAACGTGGTGGGTTTCATGGAGCGCAACAACGCACGCATAGGAGTGGATTCAAGCTGGAAAACACCAATGGTGTCGCCGCGGCTCAGTAAGTCGAAGGTGAGCTGGTCGTCGAGCGGCACGGTATCGATGTCGAAGTGTGGGTCGCGTTGTTTGCGAATCATTGCAACGGCATCGGAAATCACGTCGAGGTTTCGCAGACCCAAGAAGTCCATCTTGAGAAGCCCGAGTGCCTCGACCGCATGCATTTCGTATTGCGTAACAGTGGGAGCGTCGTCGGCGTTTTCACCGGAGCCTTTGCGCTGAATGGGCAAATAGTGTGTGAGAGGTTCAGGAGTGATTACCACTGCCGCTGCGTGGATGCCATCGGAACGTTTGAGCCCCTCGAGCCCCTTTGCCACTTCAACTACTTTTGCCGCAATCTCGTCGCGCTCGACAAGGTCGCGCAATGCTGCTGCTTCACGGTAACCGTCTGCATACTTCTCGTTGAATTCAAGACATGCGGCCAGTGGCGTATCACGTCCTTGCTGCAACGGCGGCATGAGTTTGGCGATGCGGTCGCCAACTCCGTATTCCTGACCCAACACTCTCGCGGCATCACGAACCGCGTTACGCGCCTTGATGGTGGCGAACGTGATGATTTGCGCCACGTGATCGCGACCATATTTTTCTGCGGCATAGCGAATCATTTGATCTCGATAACGGGAGTCAAAGTCCATATCGATATCGGGCATGGAGACGCGAGAGGGATTGAGGAACCGCTCGAAGAGCAAGTCGTATTTGATGGGATCGAGTTCGGTGATTCGCAAGCAATACGACAATGCGCTACCGGCTGCAGAACCACGACCTGGACCACATCGGATTCCGGTTTCTTTGGCGTAGCGAATGAGATCCCACACAATGAGGAAATACGAGTTGAAGCCCATGTCGTTGACGACCTTGAGCTCGAACGCCAAGCGCTCTACTACCTCGCTGGGCAGGTCTCCACCGTTGGGAGCCCAGCGCATTTTTGCGCCTTCCCACGCGAGGTGCTCAAGATATGCCTTGTCGGTATCGAAACCTTTGGGTAACGGAAACACAGGAAGTTGATACTTCCCCATCTCAATTTCTACGTTGCAGCGCTCGGCAATGAGCAACGAGTTGTCGCATGCGTCAGGATGTTCACCCCACGTGGCGCGCATCTCAGCCGCTGTCTTGAGGTAGTGCTCGGTGCCATCAAATTTAAACCGATCTGTCTCGTGCATAAGAGCACCGGTCTGCACGCACAACAATGCATCATGCGCTTCGTGGTCATGCTGATTGACGTAGTGAGAGTCATTAGTGGCCAACAACGGCGCGCCGATTTTCTTGGCCAATTCGATGAGCTTGGGATTTGTGCGAATTTGGTCGGCAATGCCATGGTCTTGCACCTCGACAAACAAGTTGTCTTTTCCAAAAATGTCTTGCAAACGACCAGCTTTTTGCATGGCGCCTTTTTCGTCGCCATTGAGGATGGATTGCAGAACGTGACCACCTAGGCACCCGGTGGTGGCAATGAGGCCGGAGGAATACTTCTCTAGCAATTCCCAGTCGACGCGTGGTTTGTAGTGATACCCCTCGAGGAAAGCCAGGCTAGAAAGTTGAATGAGGTTGCGATACCCCTGATTGTTTTCGGCCAACAATGTGAGGTGGTAGTACTGCTTGCGTCCACCCTCGTCGACGCCACCGTTGTCGTCCATACGACCGCGGCGCGCGATGCGCTCGGTGCGGTGATCGTGAGCCATGTAGGCCTCGGTACCGATGATGGGCTTAATACCCTGCTTACGGCACTCGTTATAAAACTCGATGACGCCATACATGTTGCCGTGGTCGGTGATACCGAGGGCAGGCTGGCCATCGGACACTGCCTTTGCCACCAACTCATCAAGGCGCGCTGCGCCGTCGAGCATGGAATATTCCGTATGGACGTGAAGGTGAGTGAATGACGAGCCCATGCGAACTACAAAATTAGCAGTCGGGTGCGTCGGCGCTTCAGAGCGCCATGAGGTTACAAATATGTTCCGGACGGAGACCCTGGCTCGGGCATTCCGGGCGGAATTTGACGCATTTGTTCAATTTGTTGACGTGCTGCCAACTGTTGAGCAAACAACGTGGCCTGAATACCGTGAAAGAGACCCTCAAGCCATCCCACCAATTGCGCTTTTGCCACGCGCAGTTCCCCATCGCTCGGAATTTCACCTTCTTTGAAGGGCAATGCAAGGACGTGCAACTCTTCCGCCAAATCTGGAGATAGCGCTGTGGAAATTTCAACAATGGAGCGCTCGTAAATTTCTGCGAGACGTTCGCGACTTGCTTCATCGAGTTGTGTTCCGCGCACTTCTTCGAGAAGTTGGCGCACCATAGAACCAATGCGCATCACTTTTGCCGGCTCGGTGACACTCTCGGTGGCTTGGGGTTGCTCACCCGTCATTCCGTTCACCACTTCGGCGCCTGTAACAACCTGAGGATTTTCTTGCGGATTTGACATCAGTTCATTCTGCCAATTTTCAACGGCAAAATTGCCGCACGCGACCGAGATATTTTTCTACAAACGATGCGCCAACAGTGGCACCAGCATCTCATCCTCAGTGAGAGAGCCATGTCGACACACCAGTTGAAACGGGCCGCTATCAAGAGGTTCGTCGAAACTCACAGGCGCAAACGGAATCAATGCGATGTCCCCCATACGGCGACTAACAGCATCTGTGACGCGGGGACCAAACCACTTCTCGTCGAGGACCTGCGACTTGTCAACCACCCACGCGACGTTTTGAAATTGAGCACATGCGTCCCGTAACGCATCGACCTGGCCGCGACGTGCATGCAACCAACGAAAACGCCCCTCACCGGATTGATGATGAACATGTTGCGAAACATCGGTAGACGGAAGAATTGTGTTGTCGCCCACGTGCACCTGACCGTGATCTGCTGTCACAAGCAGCACCGTGTCTGCCGGCAGTACTGACAAGATGTCGGCAACCAATGCGTCGGCCGCACGAAGCTCTGCGTTGTAGAAATCACCGAAGCCTCGTTCGTGAGCGATCTTGTCAACGCCGTCGTAATACACATACACAAATTCTTCACCCTGAGCGAGCGCTTGGCGCACGATGATCGGAATGCTGCTTGAGGCGCGCCATCCCATTTCCTTCACACCATCAAGATGCGCCAAGGTAAATCCACTTCCCTGCAATTCGCCTTTGCTCAGGACCGGCACGCTCAATCCCATGAACGGTGGGCATGGTTGAACTTGTTGTGGCGGATACTTACGTCGGAGATCGCCGTTCTGATCGGCCCAACGCAACACGTTCATCACCGTGTCGCCCATGTCCATTCGGTACCCGATGATGCCGTGTTCGCCAGGCGCAAGGCCAGTGACCAATGAAGTAAGCGCCGTAGCCGTGGTAGAGGGCGCGATGGTGGTGATGTGGGAACCTATGAACTGAGACAGAGTGGGCATCTGCTCTTTGTGTTGTTGCAATTGATTCCACCCGAGACCGTCCAACAGCAAAAGCACCACCCGTGAGGCGCCAGCCACAGAGGCAGGCATCCATGAGGGCACCGTTCGAGGCCCGCCTGGGGCACACAGGACCGGAATGATGTCACTGAGGGCCCCATGGCCAAATTTGGGAAGAACGGGCTGGGAAGTACTCACCCCACTAGTCCACCACCTACGATGGCTCTGTGCGAGTTTCTACGAGAGGTGATTATGCGTGCCGTGCCCTGCTGTCGCTCGCATTACATGCCGATGACCACGCGCCCACCTCTGTGCGCGACATTGCCGAGCGCACCGGGCTACCCCAGCCATACCTTGAGCAGATTCTTCTTGCCTTAAAGGGCGCCGGACTTGTGCGCTCAAAGCGAGGCGTTGGCGGCGGATATGTGCTGGCAAAAGCCCCCAATGAGATTCGATTATCTGAAATTATTTCGGCTGTCGATGGCCCCATCACCCTTGGCGATTTTGGGCAGCCACACCAAGATGGGTCATGCGACCATGAGGGTCAATGCGTACTTCTTGCAATCTGGGATGTTGCGGGCCAACACATGCGTGAGCACCTAGACGCATACACGTTGGAGAACATTGCGTCTGCGGCAAATGGATCTGGTCCATGGCCCAAGGTGGACACCCACCACCATCATTAATTCCTGAAGTAGTTCAGGAATTATTCAGGAATCACCATTTCGCATTTTGCGATCACTGCAGCCATGTCGGCAGGGACGGGCGCTTCGAAGGTCATCTCTTGTCCTGATCCAGGATGAATGAGCGTGAGTCGAGCCGCATGCAACATAGGTCGATCGGCCTTCACGGCAGACCGTGCACCGCCGTACAGCGAATCCCCCACAACCGCATGATTTACAGATGCCAAATGCACGCGAATTTGATGGGTACGTCCCGTCTCAAGGTTGCATTGCACCAAGGTGAGGTCTGCGGGAACATTGAATGATTCCAACACCTCAAGATGCGTGCGCGCCCACTTACCACTGTGCACGACAGCCATCTTCATCGGATCGCGTGGATGGCGACCCAGTGGCGCATCTACAACTGCCGTGGGCGAATCAAAGTGCCCCCACGCAAGCGCAATGTATTCGCGGCCCACTTCATGATCGGAAAGCGCCTCAACGAGCGAGTCGTATGCGCGTTGTGAGCGAGCAACCACCATGAGACCGGTGGTGCCAGAGTCCAATCGATGAACAATGCCTGGCCGAGCGGGCTGACCAACGGTTTGCACCTCTGGATAGAGCGCCAATATTCCGTTTACCACAGTGCCAGTTCCATGACTCGACGCTGGATGGACAACAAGTCCTGCACTCTTGTTGATGACGATGATGTCGTCGTCGGCGTACAGCACTTCAAGCTTCACCGAAGCATCAGGGCCAGGTGGAACCTCCACCGGAATCTTTTCAAGGTCGACAACTACTACTTGACCTTCTTTAAGGCGTGGCTTTCCACTGAGCGTTACCGCCCCATCAACTTCTGCCCCACCAGCCGCGATGAGTTTGGTTGCATCGGAACGAGAAATGTCTGCAATGAGCGACACGACCCGGTCAATTCGCTCGCCATCGAGCGCAGCCGGAATAGTTTCTTCCACCTTCATGGTTTTTCTCCGATTTCTGCAGTTCGGTACTCCAACAACATGCCAAAGATGAGCACGAGCGCACCGATGGTGATTGCTGCATCAGCCACATTGAATGCAGGAAACCACTGGAGGTCGATGAAATCGACTACGCGACCATGTAGCCAACCATTACCGCGAAATACACGGTCGCACACGTTGCCTACTGCGCCAGCGGTAATGAGGCACAGCCCGTATGCCGTGGGCGAAGTGGTTGCTCGCACCATCGCGCGATACAACATGGCGATTGCCACGATTGCCACAATGCCAACAATGGGACCGAGCCCTTGTCCTTGGGAAAACGCAATGCCGCTGTTGTATCCCAGAGCTAGTTGCAGAGTCCACACAATGTGGATGATTCGCCCCGAGGACAACGTTGACACGATCCACGATTTCGTGAGTTGGTCAAGCGCCACCACCGATGCGGCGATGACCACTAAGCGTCGGGATGTTGGCACAGAAGTGACGATGGTGAGAGGACGTTGGTGCGCCTAGTGGCGACCCAAACCGCCCGCGCGTTCAGTTACAAGCTCAGTTGCCCATGGAATCGCACGCAAACGATCTTTAGGAATTGGCAAACCGGAGAGGACGGAATAGCCGTACTCTCCTACTTTCATGCGCGCCAGTGCGGCGTCGATTTCTTCCACTGTTTGACGAGCTGCCTCGGACAACATGAGGTCTTGGTCGCGCTCAACAACCAATGTGTCGCCCTCGCCACCTTCTTCGTCAAACTGCACATCACCCATCTCTGCATCAGCGATGAGTGCATTGGCTTCGTTCTCCAAACGGTTCGCCTGACCCACCAACTTGGTGCGCTCCTCGTTCAGTGCATCGCGCTGCCCAAACAAGAATTTGAGGTCGAACTCTTTTGTCGAGGTAATGCCATCTTGTGACTCACGCTTTTCGATCACAGGGCGCTTTGGAGGCTCGGGCTTGCGCTTGGCTGCTGCGGCAGCTGCTGCAGCAGCGGCTTTTGCTTCTTCTGCAGCCTTCTTTGCAGCAGCCTTTTCTGCCTCAGCAGCGGCCTTCGCAGCAGCTTTCGCCTCATCTGCGGCTTTCTTTGCAGCAGCCTTTTCAGCATCAGCAATTTTCTTTAGACGTGCCTTCTCAGCGTCGGCAGCCTTCTTCAATTTTGCTTTCTCAGCAGCAGCGGCCTTTTGCGCCTTTGCCTTTTCAGCAGCGGCCTTGGCAGCAGCAGCCTTCTTTGCAGCAATTTCTTTTGCCTTTGCAGCGGCAGCAGCCTTTTGCGCCTTTGCCTTTTCAGCAGCAGCCTTGGCAGCAGCAGCCTTCTTTGCTGCCGCTTCTTTCTCTTTGGCCTTCTTTGCTGCGGCAATGGCCGCAGCTTTGGCCTTCTTCTCCTTAGCGATTTGCGCAGGAGATGGCTTGGTCGCCACCACTTTCTTAGCTGGTGCGACCTTCTTTGCAGGTGCGGCCTTCTTGACCACTTTCTTGGCAGGAGCAGCCTTCTTAGCGGGTGCGGCCTTCTTCACGACTTTCTTGGCAG
>CAYSPE010000017.1:0-31951 GCA_964432845.1 uncultured Bifidobacterium sp. | reverse complement strand
CACCCTTCAGATAATGCGCGGCCGCATCATGAATTTCCACACTGCAATATGTTCCGGGGCGCAGTGGTTGAGGCACCGTGAAGTGCACCAACTTGAACTGACGTGTGCGGCCCGACATGATGCGCGGGTCTTGCTTGCTCGGACCATCGACCACAACTTCTTCGATGCGACCAATGCGTTCACGGTGCTTGCGCAACGCACTGCGCTCCACCACCACTCGCAAACGATCAAATCGCTCTCCCACTTCAGCGGGATCGCAATATTGCTCCACCATGCGCGCAGCTTCAGTGCCTTCGCGCGGCGAGAAAATGAATTCAAACACCGAATCAAAATCTGCTTCTGCAGCCACTTCCATGGTGCGTACGAAGTCGGCCTCGGTCTCACCAGGGAACCCCACAATGATGTCGCTGGTGACCGCAATATCGGGCATTAATCGACGCGCTTCAGCGAGCCGCTCAAGGTAACGATCAGCCGTGTATCCACGGTGCATGAGAGCCAACACGCGGTCAGAACCCGACTGCAATGGATAGTGCAACTGCTCGCACACCGATGGAGTTTCGGCCATTGCTTCCAACACATCGATACGCATGTCTTTAGGGTGCGGACTGGTGTACCGCACGCGACGAATGCCTTTGATACTTCCTACGTCGCGAAGTAGTTGTGCAAACTTCGGCTGAATTCGCGTGTCTTCTCCTGCTGAACGTTCAGCAAGACTGAGGTCGCGCCCGTAGGAGTTCACGTTCTGACCAAGCAGAGTTACTTCGGTGACACCTTGTGCAGCAAGTGAACGCACTTCGTCAACAATGTCGTTGAATGGTCGAGAGATTTCTTTTCCTCGTACGGCCGGCACGATGCAGTACGCACATGTGTTGTCACAACCAATTTGGATGGTGACCCATCCGTTGTAACTAGTTTCCCGACGCGCGGGCAGAGCACTAGGAAACAGCACATGGTCGTCCATCACGGCTTCTTCAAGAATCTCAGTGATTGGCCCATGTTCTGCAGCGTGTGACAGTAACTCGGCCGTGCGGTGCACGTTGTGCGTGCCCATGACCACGTCAACCCATGGTGCACGTGTTTGCACAATGTCCTTGTCCTTTTGAGACAGGCAACCGCCCACCACAATTTGACGGCCCGGCTTGGCGTCTTTCCATGTCTTGAGATGTCCCAATGTGCCGTACAACTTGTTATCGGCGTTTTCACGAATACAACACGTGTTGAGTACCACCACGTCGGCGTCTTCATCGGATTCGGCGCGCAACATGCCATCGCTCTCCAAGAGGCCGGCAATTCGTTCGGAGTCGTGTTCGTTCATCTGGCACCCAAACGTGCGCACCACGTACGAACTGTTCTTCTCCTCGCTCACAGCAATGAGGCTACCCACTCCGGAAACCACAAGGACCGGACCCCATGTTCTGGAATCCGGCCCCCGATCGAGTGGCAACTCAGTTGTAAGAAGAAAGAAGAAGCGATTTAGTCGAGTTCGATGGGCTCGTTGTCCGCATCGGTGAATGCGGGCTCTTCTTCGCCGTTCAGACCGGCAGTTGCACGAACTTTTTGTTCCATGTCGACCATGAGTTCAGGGTGATCATGCAAGTAATTCTTGGCATTTTCACGGCCCTGGCCCAACTGCTCACCTTCGTAGGTAAACCAGGCACCCGACTTCTTGGCAATACCCATTTCGACTGCAAGGTCGAGAAGAGCGCCCTCGCGGCTGATGCCCTTTCCGTACATGATGTCGAATTCAGCTTGGCGGAAGGGTGGAGCCACCTTGTTCTTCACAACCTTGACGCGAGTACGTGAACCAACAACTTCTGCACCGTCTTTCAACGACTCGATACGACGAATGTCGAGGCGAACTGACGAGTAGAACTTGAGAGCGCGACCACCAGGTGTTGTTTCGGGAGAACCGAACATGACGCCAATCTTTTCGCGCAGCTGGTTGATGAAAATACAGATGGTGTTCGACTTGTTGAGGTTGGCAGTGAGCTTGCGCAATGCCTGGCTCATGAGACGAGCCTGCAAACCAACGTGGCTGTCGCCCATGTCGCCTTCAATTTCAGCGCGTGGTGTAAGTGCTGCCACCGAGTCGATGACCAGAACGTCAATGGCGCCCGAGCGAATAAGCATGTCGGCGATTTCGAGAGCCTGTTCACCAGTGTCTGGCTGAGAGATAAGAAGTTGATCGATATCAACACCAATGGCCTTTGCGTACACAGGGTCCATGGCGTGTTCGGCGTCAACATAGGCACAGATGCCACCGTTGCGCTGAGCCTCGGCCACCACGTGCATAGCAAGGGTTGACTTACCGGAGGATTCTGGGCCGTAGATCTCCACCACGCGACCACGTGGCAAGCCGCCTACTCCGAGAGCAAGGTCGAGAGGAAGTGCGCCGGTAGGGATGGCCTCGATAGCCATGGAGCCCTTTTCGCCCATGCGCATGATGGAGCCTTTGCCGTATTGCTTATCGATCTGGGCGAGGGCCGCATCGAGAGCCTTGTCGCGTTCTGGGCTTGGTGTTGACATTGGATTGCCTTTCGGTTGGTGTCTGCGGACTCCCTAGCGGTCGCTATGGGAATTGCGGACTGTATGCAATGGGTGTGTTCGAACAACAACACTGTAACTACGAACACTTGTTCGGTCAAGCATTGTTTTCGGCAGCCATGTGGACATACCGACCAAAACCCGGAAATCCAGGGAAAGGCTTACTGGCCAGGCGTTTGAACTGGCTTGCCGGCGTCGAGCCAGGCCTGGGCCGAGGCAAAATCGTCGGCATTTGGTTTGCGGATGGTGAGATCAACCCCGAACCAAATGGTGTACGTGAGTGGATACCCCACACTCGGCACCAAAACAGCCAGTGCTCCGGCCACCAACAACAGTGGCAACAAATCGATACCGACGGTGACCGAGATAATCATCCAAATGATGATGGAGCCAAAGGTGAGAAACACGCCCATGGTGGCAGCACCAAGTTCGAAACCTTCGTATCCACGCTCCCATGCAAGACCACAGGTTTGACAGCGATCAGCTTTGCCATACCACGACGTAAAGAAAGACCCTTTGCCGCCACACCACGCGCACTTACGGAACAAACCGCGGAACAACATTTTGATAAGTGCGGGTTGCTTCTGATTATGCGATGAGTTCGTCAACAAATTCTCCAAACACTGAGGCGTAACGGAGAGCTTGCTCATCCGTGTGCATGACCGATATTAGCCATTGCTCATCGAGCCCTGGTGGCAACAAAATGCCGCGGTTCACACCGTGAATCCATTGCGCGAACGCAACATCAAAGTCTGTCGCTTTGTAATCGCGGTAATTACGAATGGGATCTTCGGCCCATGTGATGCAACCTTTTGCTCCAACTTGCACCGTATGCGCAGGCAAACCAGCTTCATCAATGATGCCATTACATGCTGCGATGAGTTGTGAGTTGCGAGCCACAGTTGACGCCGTGACTTCTGGTGTGCACACCTGCGACAACACTGCAGTTGCTGCAGCCATAACAAGTGGGTTGCCGTTGTACGTACCCATGTGCACCACACGTCCGTTTGAAATGTGATTCATGCATTCGTACGTGCCACCAAATGCACCCAATGGCAAACCACCACCGATGCTCTTGGCCAAACACACCAAGTCGGGAACAACGCCGAGCAATCCGGTTGCTCCGCCCCACCCGGCAGTAATGCCTGTCTTTACTTCGTCGAAGATGAGCATGGTGCCGTGTTCACGAGTAATGCGTCGAACATCTTGCAAGTAGCCATCTTGAGGCATACAGATGCCCACGTTTTCCATCACGGGTTCAACGATGAACGCTGCAACATCGTTGTTTGCAAGTGCGCGCTCAAGCGCATCGGCATCGTTGTATGGAATAACGATGGTGTCGGCAATGGCGGACTTGGCGACACCTGCTGTTGATGGCACTGGCGTTGGGTTCAATGCATCACCAGCTGCATCTAGTGTCGGCTTCATGGACACCATGACTGTGTCGTGATGACCGTGATAGCCGCCTTCTACTTTCACGATCTTGTCGCGACCCGTTGCACCGCGTGCTACACGAATGGCGTCCATTGTTGCTTCGGTTCCTGAGTTGGTGAACCGCCACATGGGCAATTGGAATCGTTGCGCAAGTAGTTCTGCTACATCGGCAGTGATTTCTGCTGGCGTTACATACAACGTGCCGAAGTCGAGTTGCTTCTCAATGGCACTTCGAACAATGGGATTGACGTGCCCGGCAAATAGAGCACCAAACCCCATGTTGTAGTCGACGTATTTATTGCCATCAACGTCTTCCATGGCTGCGCCCTGGGCGTATCGAACGACCACTGGATGTGGGTCGTAATACTGAAGACTGGATGGAACTCCGAGAGGGAGCACCTGTTTGGCCCTCGCGGTTGCCGCTTGCGAACCTGTGGTTCGTTCGGCATATTTTTGCAGCTCACGCCGCGTGATTTCCCTGGCTCTGTCTGCCAGGTTGTGGTGCAACGTTTTCTTCGTTGCTGACATGGATAACACCCCGCTTAACGGTCTGCACCCATCATACTGCGCCAAATGATGAGCAAATCAGGATGCAGCAAAACGGCGTAGGAGTTGGGAGTTTCATTCATGCGTGGCACAATGAAGCACCGCATGGTGGTCGTAGCTCAGCCCGGTTAGAGCGCTAGGTTGTGGCCCTAGAGGTCGGGGGTTCAAGTCCCCTCGATCACCCCATTCGTGTGCCGGCATCGAGAAATCGGTGCCGGCAATACGATTGTTTTGCGGAACATACGTGGCAATCGCCTAGTGTGTACAACGCGCGCCTTTAGCTCAGTTGGTAGAGCAACGGACTCTTAATCCGCAGGTCCTGGGTTCGAGCCCCAGAGGGCGCACAAAACCATAAAACTGGCGGCACTGCGGTGCCGTCTTTTTTTGTTTTAGCGACGCCGCACTATTCCTCAAATGAGTGCACCCTATTCAATTGGAGCATTGAGCACCGAAAGTTACTGTGGCGAATGCGCAATTTTTTTCGCACCCATTCCCGTATTTGTGTGTCCCTCGCCTTACTGGCTTTCGCCACGCCTTCCTTCAATGCATCATCAGCTGCGGCCGTGGGTCCAGGATTCGTGGTGCTTGGCACCACCGGCACCGCTCCATATGGAATTGCCCTTGACTCGTTGGGCAACGTATATACCGCGAATACCAACTCGGCAAACGTTTCAAAGATCACGCCGGCAGGTGTGAGTTCAATCTATGGAACAGTTGTCGCGAATCCATGGGCGATTGCCGTTGACCAAAATTTCAACGTGTACACGGTGAATAGCGGACGAACAAACAACGTGTCCAAGATTGCATCAGACGGCACCACATCTATTTTGGGTACTACTGGAGGTAATCCACGCGACGTAAAGGTCGATGCCGTGGGCAATGTGTACACCCCAAATCGCGACAACAACAACATCACCAAAATCACCCCTGCCGGCGTAAGCAGCACGTTTGCTTCAGTGGGGTCAAACCCCGTGACCATTGCATTTGATACATCGTGGAACATGTACGTCACCAATTACAGCGGCAACAACATTTCTAAAGTCACCCCCGGCGGCGTGAGTTCCGTTCTTGGCACATCTAGCCCCAATCCAGGACGACTTGCCGTTGACCCCTCCGGCAATGTGTATGTATCGAACGTGACTGGAACAACAGTCACCAAAATCACCCCCGCGGGCGTGAGCAGTACCTTTGCCACGTTTTCCGCAAGTCCTTGGCCCATCACCACCGACTCGGCGGGAAATGTGTTTGTGGCGACCCCGACAAACGGTGAAGTGTGGAAAATCACCCCCGATGGGACAATGACGTCGCTCGGAGTCTCCGGATCAGCGCCGTACAGCTTGATTACGGACAATTACGGAACGCTGTACGTAGCCAATCAGGGTTCCAACAATGTAGTGAAATACGACGGAATTGCCGCGGGAACACCTACTACCACCTCAACCTCAACGACAACTTCCACCACCACAACAACTACCTCAACGACAACTACGACAACCACCACACTTGCGCCGATGACAACATCAGTAGTTTCGTCGAGCACGACGACTACGCCTTCACCTGTGCCGACAGTTGCGACGGGCGGAGCAACGGTATCCACAATTGTTGAACCGATGGTGGTCACCGCATCTACGAACAGCGTTGCTTCTGCCACAACCACGACGGCAGCAACACAACATCAGGTGAAGAATGCGGCAATACCCTCGACAACCTCGTCACTACCAACGTCCACTAGTCCGACAATTACTCTGCCAGCAGGTGAGCAAACCGCCGCATTAGACGGCGACACGCCGATAGACACTCATGTCAGCCGAACAGACAACGAATACACAGTCGAAGCGGCCGGTATGTCAGCCACCCTCTTCGCAATAGACGCGAGTGGAAAAAAAATTCCACTGAGCAACGACGGAAGTTTGCACTTGGAATCAGGCGCAACTATTGAATATTCATCATCGGGACTTGCACCGCATACAGATCTGGAGTTATGGATTCACTCCACGCCCACATTGCTGAAGACTTTTGCATCGGATGAATTCGGAAAAGCAGCCACTTCGGCCCCACTTCCTTCATCAATCAATCCTGGTATTCACAAATTTGTCGTATCGGCCACAAATGCGAGCGGGCATCAGGTCACCATTGCCGTTGCTGCTTCACTGGGAAGTCTGAAGAAAACGCGAAACTATTCGCCTCTGATTTACGTCACGATTGCAATGGCCATCTTTGCTGGGCTCATCATCCCCACCACCCTCCGTCGACGCAAGCGTTCGCTCGGCGAGTTGCAACCCTGAATAACGTTGTTCGCGGCACCGGGACACACCGCTATGAAAATGTGGCAGGTGGGTGGGAGTACCTCATGAACCTCATTTTCTTCACACATCAGGAATCCATTGCAACGTGGGTCTTTCAACAACTTGAGAAATTCTCTGAATTTTCAAACCTCATATGTGTGACCGATTCTCGCCAGTTCATCGCCACCGCGCGGGAGTTGCGCGAGTACGGGGCACTCATTGGGCAATTGCGCACGCGTGGCTTTCTCACGTGCCAGCAAGTACTGCAGCGCGAAAACATTGAGCCCCAACGACGAGTGATTTCAGCTCCGGTCATCACCGATGAGTTCTTGCGATGGGCCCAAGCGAATCATTTCGACGCGATAGTCGATGCGTCCATTGACCCGTTTTCATTTGGTCAACGGGTACGTGACGCTTTCTTCAGCGATGCGACGGGCCCTATCTCCCCCGAATCATTCATCAGTGGCACCATTCCGTATCGAGATGTAGTTGACCAAGGCATTGTGCGTCTCGTGGCAATCGGGCTCACCAACGAAGAAATAGCTGAGCGCACCACTCTCGCTCTTGCGACGGTGCGCAATCGCATCTCACGATTGCTAGAAGCATCAGGCGCACGCAACCGAACACATCTGGCAGCCATGTATCTCATCCCCCATGCAGCCGAATTCCGCGACGATCTGAGTCTCGACCAGTAACTACTTGTGCAATCACGCACAAACGAAAGGGACTTTCGTCTTGCTACTCACTAGTGAGACCTGTGTCACCATTTGATTGTCACCAGCAACCAATTGGGGGAATCAATGAATGTCATCGTGTTCGGTCACCTATTGCGGCCAGGTCAGTGGATGGTGGAGCAAATAGACCAGCAAGATGGTCTTCATGGCTCCGCTGCCGTGACGAGCGCGCGGGAGTACATAGAAGCGGCTCGAGCCCTGCGGGACTTTTCACTCATTGTGGGCCAATACAAATTGAACGAATACAAAGATGCCGAGGCATTGCTCGCCGAAGAAAACATCTTCCCGCACCGCAGAGTGATTTGCGCCCCGGTCATTACGGCCCAGTTCTTGCAGTGGGCATCGGACCAGTTCTACGACGGGGTGATTGATCTTGTTGCCAATCCACAACAATTTGGCGCTGAAGCAGCTCGCCTCTTGTTAGTAGAAAAAGGTCGCGGCCAAGCTTCGGTGAGCTTCCCTCTCACGAGCAATGTGTCGGGCCTCATTCCCTATCGTGACGCCACCGACGAGGACATTGTGCGACTCATTTCTGCTGGTTTAAACAACCAAGAGATCTCCGACATCGTGCACTTGTCGATTCAAACAGTGCGCAATCGCATCTCGCGTTTGTTGGAAGCATCAGGTGCGCGCAACCGAACGCACTTGTGCAGCATGTTTCTCATTCCACATGTATCGAACAACTTTGAGGAGCAAATGCCCACGCTGTCAATTGGAAACGTGATTCCGATTGAGCGAGCCAATCTCAGCGCGTAAACACGGCCACCACTTCAACATGGTGAGTGTCGGGGAAGATGTCGAGTACTTCCACTTCGCCCAATTTGTAGCCGGCGTCGCAGAGATACTTAGCGTCACGAGCTCCGGCAACAGGGTCGCAACTTACGAGAATGATGGTGGGTGCACCAGTGTCAATAAGAGCACCGGCGCCCATTTTGCCCAGTCCGTGACGTGACGGATCTGCAATCACCACGTCGGCCTCTACTGAGTCCCACTGATCCATGTTCTCTTGCTCAATGGTGGCAGCGCAATCACCGAGGTTGCGCACTGCATCGCGACATGCCGACTCTGAAGATTCCACCAACATGAGCTCATCGAAGCGATACGAGAACGCAAGACTGAACAGACCGACACCGCCATATGCATCCACCAAGTAGCCGCCTTCGATACCCAACTTGTCGAACTTGCGGGTGATGGAATCGATGATGAGTTCAGCTGCTTCGGGTGATGACTGAAAGAACGAGCCCATGCTCACTTTGTATTCGTGGTCACCAACAACCTCTGTCACGGTTGCCCGTTCGCCAGTTTTTAATCCGGCGGGCAGTCCGTTGGCCAACTTGCCTTCGTGCACCCACACGCCAATGTTTCCGGTGCGCGCACCAACACGAATGGTGACTTCGCCAGCGCCTTCGAGAACGGGCTGCTTGATGAATTCGTTGATAAGCGGATGAGCCACCATGCATTCACTGACGGGAATAATCTCATGCGACTCATGCGCACGGAACCCGAGTTGACCCTGTGCGTTCGACACCATTCGCACCGTGGTGCGGCGCGCTTCTTCTTTCAAGCGACGCATCTCTGGTTCAACATTCATACGAGCTGTGCGTGCATAGGCCTCGGTGACAATGGAAAGTTTCACCTGGCCCTGATTACGGCGCTCAATGTGCTGCCAATCGCAACCACCACAGCCCTCGGCAACGTGCGGACAAGGTGGAGCAACACGCTTGTCAGATGGTTCGGTGACGGCAATGAGTTCACCGCGTGCAAAATCCTTCTTGGTTTCAGCCAGCTCAATTTCCACCAATTCACCCGGCAGCACATTGGGTACGAACACGACTCGACCGTCTTCGAGGCGGGTGATGCCATCGCCACCGGCCACGAGCTTCTCAATACGAACAGATACGGGAGTTGTCACTTCTCCAGCGTAGGGGGCGCACTCACATGTCCTCGGTGACCTCTTGCCCACTTTGACTAGGGTGAAGTGCGTGACACTGCCTATTCATATTGCGCCCTCCGTTTTGCCCGCAGATTTCTCCAAGTTCGGCGAGGAGATTCATGCCCTTGACGAAGCCGGAGTCGACATCATTCAGTTCGATGTGATGGATGGCCAATTTGTTCCCAACCTCACGTTCGGACCCGACGTGATTGCGGCCGTTCGCCCTTACACCACTAAGCCATTTGAAGCGCACCTCATGGTGCTCACCCCAGACGTGATGGCGCAGCGCTATGTGGAAGCTGGTTGCCAACGTCTCATCGTGCATGCCGAGGCGTGCACACATCTGCATCGCACACTCGACAATATTCGCTCCATGGGCGCCACTGCTGCAGTTGCTCTGAATCCACATACTCCTGCTTCGACCATCGAAAATGTTCTCGACCTGGTGGACATGGTGTTGGTGATGACGGTGAACCCAGGGTTTGGCGGTCAGAGCTACATCAAAACAATGGAGCCGAAGATTCGCCAGGTGCGCAACATGATCAACGAGCGTGGTCTTGGTGATTCTGTTTTGTTAGAGGTAGATGGCGGCATCTCACCCACCACCATTGCAGGAGCAGCAAAAGCCGGTGCCAACGTGCTCATCGCTGGCAGTGCGCTCTACAAAGACCCTCAGGGTTTGAAGCACGCAGTGGACGAACTTCGTTCGCTGGCCACTGCCGCGTTTACGGATTAATTATTTCTTGCGTTGTGGCTTTGTTCCGCGACGTAACCAAACAAGCCCAACGAGGCCCATCAACACCAGCAGCGGTGGAAGAACAACGGCAATGGCAATGCGCCATGGTTGCTCAAATAGTTTGAGAAAGAGTCCAGAGTCAATGCTGGAGCCATCGAGATGCAGTGTGCGAGCTGCCGCTTCATACGTGGGGCACTTGGTGTTCGAGCCAGCCACCTCAGCCCCGCCAAACAACTCGGCAGCGTCGCGAACAGTGGACGCTAATTTCATGGTGACCTGATCTTGGGCAACGCCCACAATGTAGGTCTCACCTTTGTTGATGTATTTCACATCGCGGCCATATCGCACTTCCACCGTGTTGGTTGTGTCGATGTATCCCTCTAATGTGCCGGCGCGCACTTGCTTCACTTCAAACGTGGCGGTGGCAACATCCTTCGCCTTCACTTCACCTACGAACACTGCCTGCGCAGATGGCGGCAACGCACACCCTTCGGGCACCGTGGTAACCGCGCTAGGGAGCGAACTGGTGGTGGTTGACGTAGTGGTGGTGAGTGGCACGACCGTGGTGGTGCCGGGAACTGATGTTGTGGAGGTTGTTTCACCCAGTACAACCGATGGTGACGTCACCAACAGAATGCACGCCGTTGCAGCACAAGCAAAGAGGATTCGGCGCATCTGCTCCACGCTAGTCACGATTGGTTCGCACAAAGTGGCGTTGACGAGGCGATACTGAAGAGATGGGATTTAATCCAACACGCAAGCGAGTAGCACGGCCTTCTGATGTGTGGTTCGTAGTTGCTGCCATTGCTGTTGCCTGTGCACTGGTTGCATGGGCGTTTCTGGGATAACAACTATTTATGGCACGCGACTTATGGAAGGACCTTCACGGCGAGGTTGACACTCGCCGAGTGCAGCCATATGAAGCATTGAAGGTCTACTTGTGTCCGGGCTGTCAACAAGAAATTCCGGTCGGTATGGGCCACATGGTTGCGGTGCCGCGCGAGGCACCCGACTTACGTCGACATTGGCATCATGCGTGTTGGACACGACGCAAATAGCTACAAAACATCGAGCAGCATTTCCAACGATGTACCCGTAATGGCGGCAACATCGAACCGAACAAGTAACTCAGATTCGTTCAACGTTCGTACAAAGGCAAAACCCGCTCGACGAACACGTTTCTGCTTGATTGGCGTAATTGATTCGAGCGCTGAACCGAATGCGTTTGTTGCTCGAGCCTTCACCTCGCATATTGCAATCACATTGCCCTTGCGCGCGACCACATCTAACTCACCGCCTCGCATGGTCCAGTTCATGGCAATAACGCAATAACCCTGTTGTACGTACCATTGCGCAGCGCGTCGCTCAGCCCAGCGAGCTCGTGCCAACCGTTGCTGTGCTAGATCGTGTTGGGATCGAGAATGTCGTCGGACGGGAGTTCTTCCACGTTGACGTCTTTGAAACTGAGCACCCTCACCTTGGGGATGAATCGGGTCTTGCGGTACATGTCCCATACCCATGCGTCGGTCATTTCCACTTCAATTAGTGGCCGTGCAGAGTCGCCGGTGACGGCAACAGTGACTTCATTGGCCAAGTAGAACCGGCGTTCGGTTTCAACGGCATAGCGGAACATTCCGACTACGTCTTGATATTCCTGGGCGAGTTTGTACTCTCGTTCGGCCTCGAAGTTTTCGAGATCGTCGGAGTTCACCGAAGAATGCCTCTTCCTTTACAGAATTCCCCGCAGGGAATTTTCTATTGTTCGCGCTTTTCGCGAATCTTGGAAGCCTTACCAACGCGATCGCGGAGGTAGTACAACTTCGCGCGGCGAACATCGCCACGACGAACAACCTCGAGCTTTGCCACTGATGGGCTGTGCACAGGGAAGGTGCGCTCTACGCCCACGCCGTAGCTGAGCTTGCGAACGGTGTAAGTCTCGGCGATGCCTGAACCCTGGATGGCAATGATGTTGCCCTGGAAAACCTGGATGCGCTCTTTGCCTGACTCAACAACGCGCACGTGCACCTTGACCTCATCGCCAGGGAAGAAGGTGGGAATGTCGTCGCGCTTGTTTTGATTGTCAACGATGTCTGTGGTCTTCATGGCGATTGCTTTCGAACGAGATGTGGACGGCGCGCCGAGGTTAGGGGCGTTCCGAGTTGAAGGGTAAAGGATACGAGGCAAATTGGGCCCCTTCCAACTGCTTCTTCTCGGCTTCGGTGAGGCCTCCGCGGGCCTCAATGAGGTCGGGGCGTTGCTGAAGGGTGCGCCACAGGGCCTGAGCATGGCGCCACTTGGCCACTTTGGCATGGTCGCCTGAGCGCAAAATATCGGGCACTTCCCAGCCTCGGAATTCGGCGGGCCGGGTGTACTGGGGCTCTTCCAGCAGCCCCTCGGCCCCAAAACTCTCGGTGACGGGAGATTCTGCATTGCCCATGACCCCTGGGATGAGACGGGTGACGGCCTCAATAATGAGACACGCTGCTACTTCTCCCCCTGCGAGCACCACATCGCCCACCGACACCTCGTGGTCAACCAAGTGTTCACGAACTCGTTGATCGACACCTTCGTAACGACCGCACAGCATGCTGAAGCCACCCATTTCAGCCAGAGCGTGGGCCATGTTCTGGTCAAACTTTTGGCCGCCAGGACCAAGGAGCAAGAGCGGACGCGGAGGGTTGGCCGCTTCCACCGAAGCGAAAATGGGCTCGGGGCGCATCAGCATGCCGGCACCACCGCCATATGGAAGGTCGTCAACAGTGCGATGCACGTCGGTGGTGTGCTCGCGGATGTCGTGAGTGTTCACCGAAATAGCGCCACTCTCGCGGGCGCGACCCAACAGGCTGTGCGAGCAAAACCCATTGACAATGTCGGGAAACAACGTGAAGACGTCGATACGCATGGCTAGTCACCGTCGTCTTTGGTACTGGGCAACAGAGCTTCGCGCAAACCTGCGGGTGGGTCAATGGTGGTGACACCGTCTTCGCATGACAGCACGAATGGCATCGGCACCAACAACGAGTCGTCAATTTCCAAGATGTCGTGCGCGGGGTTTTGCAACACACCAGTGCAGGTTCCCCATTCGGTGCCGTGTGTATCGACCACTTGCGAACCTATGAGATCGTGCACCCACAATGCATCATCATCTTCCAATGGTTCAGCGTAGAGATACTTGTTGGTGAGTTTCTCTGAAAGGTTGCGATCGTCGACACCTTCAAAATGCACCACCCAGCGGTCCGCTTGAGGACGCGAGGTTGTCACCGTGAGTGTGCGATACCCCGTGGGCTCGACAATGGTGAAGACAGCGCCAGGCTGATGACGCAATGGCGAATTCGAGGTGAGCGAAATAAACACATCACCACGAACACCGTGAGGTTTACCAATCCGGCCTACTTCTAACAGCCCTTCAGGTGGAGCTGGCGTAGCCATAAGAAAATGCGTGGGTATTAGGCGTCAACAAAATCGACGTCGACATCGACATCGTCGTTTGTTGCAGCAGCGCGCACCACTGTGCGGATGCTTTGTGCGGTGCGACCGCGACGACCGATAACGCGACCAAGGTCGCCAGGGCCTACGCGGACTTCAAGAAGAATCTTGTCGCCCTTGCCGGGACCAGAAGAAACAGACACTGCATCAGCGTCGTCGACAATGCTGCGCACGATGTGCGTGAGCACTGCAGTTGCGACAGGTGCTTCGAGTGTGTTCGCGTCGAACTCAGACACGGGAATTACTTGGAACGAGCAGCGGTGAACTGTGCCCAGGCACCACTGATTTCAAGAAGCTTGCGAACGCGCTCTGTTGGCTGCGCACCATCCATGAGCCACTTGACAGCCTTGTCGTTGTCAATGGTGATGGTGGATGGTTCGGTACGAGGGTTGTACTGACCGAGGATTTCGATGAAACGACCATCGCGAGCACGACGTGAATCAGCGGCGATGACGCGGTACTGAGGTTGCTTGGTCTTGCCGACGCGAGTGAGGCGCAATTTGACTGCCATGTGAGACTTCTCCTGAAAGGACCCTTCTTGGGACTAGGTAAGGCTAGCGGTGGAATATGGCCGACCCCAACGGGCGACCTACTTGAAAAATGGCGGCAATCCGGGGCTGCCATCGGCGCCTGGGAACCCGGGCAGACCCCCCTGGCCACCGAACATGTCGCCGAGCTCGCGCATGGCCTGACGTTTGTTGATCTTGGGCTTGCCACCCTTGCCCTGCTTGCCTTTGGGCTGGGCCAGGCCACCCATGCGTTTCATCATTTTCTGCATTTCCGTGAACTGCTTGATGAGTTTGTTCACATCGGAGACCTGAGTGCCACTGCCATTGGCTATGCGGGTACGACGGCTGCCGTTGATGATTTCAGGCTTGCGACGTTCTTCGGGTGTCATGGATCGAATGATTGCCTCGGTGACCTTCACCATGTCATCGCCGATGGAAGCGTTCTTCATTTCCTTCGGCATGCCGGGCAACATGCCCATCACACCAGACAGCGGCCCCATCTTTTTGAGTTGCTGCAATTGCTCGAGGAAATCTTCGAGGGTGAACTGACCTTCGAGCATCCGCTGGGCTGCTTCTTCGGCTTTGTCTGCCTCAAATACTTTTTCGGCCTGCTCGATCAGTGTGAGTACGTCACCCATGCCGAGAATGCGGCTTGCCATACGGTCGGGGTGAAACTGCTCGAACGCATCGATTTTTTCGCCGGTCGCAGCGAATGCGATGGGCTTACCGATGACGGTCTTCACCGACAAAGCGGCACCACCACGCGCATCGCCATCGAGCTTGGAAAGAATGACGCCGTCGATTGCCAGTCGCTCGTGGAATGCCTCTGCAACACCCACTGCATCTTGACCAGTCATTGCATCAACAACGAGGAATGTGTAGTGCGGTTTTACCTTGCCCGAGATGTTGGCTACTTCGCGCATCAACTCTTCATCGATGGCCAAACGTCCGGCCGTGTCAACAATGAGAACGTCTTTACCTAAACGCTTTGCTTCAGCAAGTCCGCGCTCTGCAGTAGCCACCGGATCGCCTGGTTCGCTGAACACGGGCACACCAATCTGATTGGCCAATGTGCGCAATTGCTCAACAGCAGCGGGGCGCTGCAAGTCGGCGCCCACCAATAGTGGTTGCCGACCTTGCGATTTGAACCACCGTGCAAGTTTTGCAGCCGACGTTGTTTTACCCGATCCCTGCAAACCCGCCATGAGCACAACAGTTGGTGGCGCACTGGCATAGGTGATTTTGAGTGTTTCGCCTCCCAACATGGCGATGAGTTCGGCGTTGACGATCTTGATGATTTGTTGGCTGGGATCGAGCGCTTCAGACACCGTGGCGCCAATGGCTTGCTCACGAATACGTGCAACCACTTCGCGAACAACAGAAATGTTGACGTCGGCCTCAAGCAAGGCGGTACGAATTTCGCCCATCACCTCGTCGACATCGGCCTCAGTGAGACGACCTTTGCCTTTGAGGCGCTTGACAATTCCTTGGAGGCGATCACTCAGCGAATCAAACATCGCTGTTGAGGCTACCGACCATTCGTTTCGGCGGGAAATTCCCGCATTAACCGATGGTGACGGCTGTAACCACACCCTTCACAATGGTGAAGTTCACACGAGTTTCGCTGAAATCGGCGGTGAGTTGCATTGCCTCACCATCGCGCATTGCAACGCGCACCACCCACCCATTGCCTTGGGCCACCTTTGTCGCTTCGGCTTCGGTGAGCCCTACCAACAATTTTGTGTTCTCGGGTGTTGCGGCAGCCGCGCTTGGTTGCGAAGGCGAAGCCCCCGATCCGGGATTACCGATTGCAACTCCGGTATTCAGCGGTGATGGCTCATCTGTGTTCACTGGCATTTCACCGAACAATAGATATTCATCTTTCATGGCGATGACCGTGCCCACCACTCCGTCTTCGTTGTAATACGTGTACGCAGGCAACAAGATGGTGGTGGTGTTGGCCAGTACCGATTGCATCAACGTGTACTCAACTCGCGTGATGGGAACGGTGACTTGTGGCGACCCACTGGTGGCTGACTTTGCAGCAGTATCCATGGCGAAGCGCGTACCAGCACCAACCGATGAATAACGTGTGTCACCCAATCGCTTCACACCCTCTTCAGGGGTGATGATGTAGTAACCATTCGCAACACGAATAGTGACGAGCGGACCCGATGCAGCCTGTAGCACCCCGTCTTCGCCATACGAGAATGAGAAGTTGAGATTGGTGGGAATACCACTCACCATCATGTTGCCCGTTACTTCGGTGCTGTACTCGTTCTTTGTTGCTTCCAGACGAAAACCGTTCAGGCGAAAACCAACATGAATAAGGAAGCGTGTGGCCCGTGCGATTGCTTCGTCTTCAGGCAATAGATTCTTTGGCTTCACAGGTGCAACGATTTCGCACTCTTCACCTGAGACGCACGACTCTGAACCTGTTGTTTCGGCCGCCACTTTCCCCGGAAAGTACGACCACCAGCTGCCGGCATCATCGGCCCAGAGCCATACGCCGGCTCCTGACTCTTTATTCAGACCAATGGTGAACGTGTTCTTTGATTCCTTCACCACATCGCCAGCAACGCCAACTTCGGCAGCAATTTTTCGCAACCAATCTTTGGAATCAGACTTTGAACCAATTGAGAAAGCAAAGCCCGACACACGAGGCGTTGACAGTTCACCAAACACTTTGTATTCAATGTGTGAGGTATCGGGAGCCATTGCAAGATCAGCTGCAGATTCCATGGTGCGGTTAGCACCAGAGAACGACTGGGACGGCGCAAGATTTAGCTTCAACGGACCGACCGAACTGCAAGCAGCAGTGATGGCCATGAGAACGCTGAATGTTGCGGCGCCGGGAGCAATGCGCTTGATCAACTTGAACATGGAAAACCTCCGAGCTCCCATTCTCCACCGTGGCGAACCCCAATATGAGGCACTCAAGTACTCGTTACTCAAAGAGTGCGCTGACATAGTCAGCAGGAACAAACTCGACCAGGTCATGGGCGCCTTCACCCAAGCCCACCAGTTTCACCGGAATACCCAGGTCGGTCTCGATGGCAAAAACAATGCCACCCTTGGCCGAGCCATCGAGCTTGGTGAGAACTACGCCAGTGACGTCGGTAGCCGCCGCGAATTCTTTTGCTTGTGACAATCCGTTTTGTCCTGTGGTTGCATCAATGACGAGAAGCACCTCGTTCACTGTGCCAGGCGCCTTATCGGCAACACGGCGGACTTTTTTTAGTTCTTCCATGAGGTTCGACTTATTCTGCAGTCGACCTGCGGTATCACCTAACACCAATGTGATGTTCTTAGCCGCTGCACTTTGAATGCCATCGAAGATGACCGACGCAGGGTCTCCCCCTTCGGCTCCGCGCACAAATGCCGCACCAGACCGCTCTGACCACACCTGCAATTGTTCAGCCGCCGCGGCACGGAATGTGTCCCCCGCTGCCATGAGAACACTGGTTCCCTTCGCGGTTTCTGCTGTGGCGATTTTGCCGATGGTGGTTGTCTTGCCGACACCGTTAACTCCGACAAACAACCACACGTTTGGTTGTTCTGAGGCATCGAGATGCAGCGCGCGGTTGGTAGTGGCCAACTGTGCGGTCATGCCACTGCGCAATGCGGAAATAAGTTCATCGGCAGTTTTGATATCGCCGCTCTTTACAGATGCACGCAATGGTTCCAACAAACGAGTGGTGAGTCCGATACCAATATCGGCTTTGAGCAACGTTTCTTCAAGATCGTCCCATGTGTCTTGCGTGATGCCGGAGCGACCGCGCATCTTTGCAAAGGCACTCGCGAACACGCCACGCGTCTTCGCCGTGCGCTCCTTGAGATCAGCAACCTCTTCAACGTCCGCATTTGAAGCGACGGCTTCGCTGTCGGGCTCGGCTTCCTCAATGCGCTCCGAAGGAGCGAACTTTGCTGAAGCCGCCCCGCCATCCGCCGCCACTTCTTCGTCAATCGTCGCGTCGCCATTCACCACGTCGGCGGACGGCGCAACGCGTGACCCGCTCTGCTCAATTTCTCTCTTGGGGCGTCGCGTAAACGCGACACCACCGATACCGACGGCTGCGAGGGCGGCGACGAGAATGAGGAGTGTGGGCGTGGATGACGCGAGCATGTTTAGCCTTGGGCGGTGTTGCTGGCGCGCTCGGAGATGACCTTCGAGGAACCGCCCGGCTGCATGGACACACCAAGCAGACAGTCGGCTGCTTCCATGGTGCGCTTTTGGTGACTCACAATGATGAGCTGTGCATCGCGACGGAACTCTGCAACAAGACCGAGGAATCGGTGCAGGTTCACATCGTCAAGAGCGGCCTCCACTTCGTCCATGACATAGAACGGAGAAGGTCGGCTACGGAACACGGCGAACAAATATGCCAGTGCAGTGAGTGATCGTTCTCCACCTGACAACAATGACAACTTCTTGAAGGTCTTGCCAGGAGGCGTTGCTTCAATTTCGATACCAGTGTTGAGCATGTCGTTCGGAGCAGTAAGAGCCAGCTTGCCCTTACCGCCTGGGAACAGAAGTTGGAAGAGTTCATTGAAGTTCTTGCTCACATCGGCAAATGCTTCGGTGAATACCTTCTGAATTTCCTCATCGATGGCTTCAATAACTTGAGCGAGTTCACGACGTGAATTACGCACGTCGTTGAGCTGTTCTTCCAAGAAGTTATGGCGCTCCTGCAGTTCGGTGAACTCTTGCAATGCGAGTGGGTTGATAGGACCCATGAGACGAATGTCGCGTTCAAGCGCACGCGCGCGATCTGCATGATCGGTGCCCTCAGGAACTTCTGGCATCGGCGCAGCTTCTGCAACCTCTGGCTCAACCTCAAGGTCGCGTCGAATCATCTCAACAGCGGCTTCAAGACGCATGCGAGCTTCGGCCTCTTCCACATCAACGCGACGCGCACGCTCACGCAGTGCTTCGAGCTGTTGTTCGGCTTCATGTCGACCACGACGAGCAGCATCAAGGCGTGCGGCAACATTGCGCACTTCGTCGCTTTGACGGCGGCGAGCCTCGTGCAATTCAGCAAGGCGAGACTCAAGACCTACTCGGTGATGATCAACCAATTCACCGAGGTGATTGATGGCCACGATGGACGCTTCAATTCGCTTGCGGCGCTCACCGGCTTCAATGCGAGCAGCGGTATCGGCTTCAAGACGTCGCTCAGTTTCATCGAGGCGTTGCTTCAAGAACTGGTCGCGTTCACGCAAACCGGCCAAGCGAACTTCCAAGTCTTTGCGACGAAGAACAAGGTGAGTTGACTTCGCATCAATAGCTGCGCGTGCATCGTTCTGCGCCTGAGCAGCAGCAATTTCAGCCGCTTCTGATTCTTCAAGCCCCGGAAGAATTGCTTCTAGTTCCACAACTCGCTTCTGGTACTCATCGGTGCGCACACGAATGTCATCGATGTTGCCCAAAATCATTTCTCGCTCCGAACCATTGGAGCGACGATCATTGGTAGTGCTAGCAAGGCGGTCGGACGCAGTATCTACTACCTGCAATTGCTTAGTGAGTTGAGACTGCAACTGCGAGATTCGTGAACGAGCCTGCATCAGTGTGGCGCGCGACTCGCCCACCAATGCCGACAAACGCTGCAGTTCGGCAGTGGCTGCTTCCACTTCTTTGCGGGTCTCTTCAATAACTTCAATCGAACCAACGTCGTCGGCAGCACCGAGTCGCCAACCGCTTGGAGCCAAACGGTCGCCACGACGGGTGACCATGGTGGCAGCCGGATTCACTTCAACTGCAGTAATGGCATGACCAACAGAGTCGGCGCAGCCAATGTGCGACAAAAGTGAATCAAGCAATCCGCCCAGCGATGCCGGAGCACCAACGATGGGTCGAACATGCGAGCGAACTGACTCGGCACCATTGGGCAGAGAAGCACCGGCATTGCGTTGGATTCCCAATGCGAGAACTGCGCCGTTGTGGTCAACACTTCGCAATGCATCAATTGCAGTACGAGCTGCAGCCAAATCCTCAATAACGATTGATGACAACGACTCACCGAGTGCTGCTTTAACAGCAGCATCCCAACCGGCATCAATGTCGATGAGGTCAACAAGAGCACCGACGACGCCATTGACTTGAGCTAAGTGCTCAGCTCCAATTCGCGCGCGAGTGGATGCAACAGCTGCTTCCAATGCCTCGAGTCGGGCAGATGCACGCGCTGCACGGCGTTCGGCGGCAGCTTGGTCTTGCTGTGCTTGGTCGCCCGCTTCTTCAGCGGCATCTCGTTGCGACTCGCTTTCGGCCAACTGAGCGCGCAAATTGCCCACTTCGGTCTCAGCTTGGGCCAGTTCACCTTGCAGACGCTCGATGTTCTTTACAAAGCCGGAGTCGCGAATTTCGATTTGCTCTATGCGCGCGTTGAGCTTCTGAATTTCTCCTGCACCCTGCTCAACGGTGTTGCGCAACGTGCGCAATTCACCGCGTACTTCGGCGGCTGCATTTGAGGCTTCGTTTCCTTGCACCGTGTGGAACAAACCTTGTTCATTGCGCTCACGCTCGAAATGCTCTTCTTCAATCGCCAATGAGTCACTCTCGCCCAAAGCGATCTTGAGTCCGCGCTCTACTTCGGCGAGTTCTTCACGCATTTGTGCGGCGTCGGATTCCAAAGCCGCCACAACATCTTCAGCAATGAGTTGACCTTGGTCGCGCTCCATGGAACGTCGACGCTCGTTAATGAGGGCGGCCAATCCGCGTGCACGTTCATGCAATTGGTCGACACGCATGAGCTCGTCGTTCAGGCCGGACTCACCACGTTGTGCAAGTTCAGCTTCGGCAGCCGCAACCTCGGCATCAAATTGCGCCATGCGCTCGCGCAGTTCGCGTTCGCCCGAGTCGCCCGCTTCTTTTTCTTTGGCAAGTGTGTCGAGACGCTCGCGCAAGGCAGCCACTTCACGACCAGACAAGAACAAACGCAAGGCGCGCAGTTCTCCCACAATCTCTTCGTATCGACGGGCTGCTTCGGCCTGTCGTTCGAGTGGACGCAATTGACGACGAACTTCACGAATGAGGTCTTGTACACGCAACAAATTGGCTTCGGTTGCCTCAAGACGACGTTCAGCCTTTTCTTTACGACGACGGAACTTCAGAACACCGGCGGCTTCTTCAATGATGGCGCGACGATCTTCAGCGCGCGCCGTGAGCACGGCATCGATTTGACCCTGGCTAATGATGACGTGTTGCTGACGACCAACACCGGCATCAGACAAGAGTTCTTGAACATCGAGAAGGCGACATTCGACACCGTTGATGGCGTATTCAGAATCTCCATTGCGAAACAGTGTGCGTGACACCGTGATCTCGGTGAAGTCGAGCGGCAATAGACCAGATGTGTTGTCGAGAGTAAGCATGACTTCGGCGCGACCAAGTGCCGAACGCTTAGATGTGCCATTGAAGATGACGTCTTCCATCTTTTGGCTTCGAACCGAACTAGGAGCTTGTGCACCAAGTACCCACGCGATGGCATCAACAACGTTTGACTTGCCTGACCCGTTTGGACCGACGACAACAGTGACGCCTGGCTCCATTTCCATGACGGTGGAGTCAGCGAAGGACTTAAAGCCTTTGAGAGTAAGAGATTTCAGAAACACGGCGATTTCAACAGTAATAGAAGAGCGGTCGAACCGCCCCATGAGCCACTACTTCTGACAGCGCGGACAGAAACACGTGGAGCGACCGCCCACCACCACCTTGCGAATGGAAGTTTTTCCACAGGTGAGACAACCCTGGCCAACCCTTCCGTACACACGGTGATTCTCTTGAAAACTGCCCACGTTTCCCTCGATATCCACATACTGCGTATCAACCAAAGTGGACCCACCAGCCTCTATGGCTTCGGTGAGAATTTCCACAATGCACTCAGCGAGCCGGGCCATTTGTTTATGCGACAGAGAATCGGCAGTGCGGTCATATCTGAGTCGTGCGCGATGGAGAACCTCATCGGCATAGATGTTGCCCACCCCTGCCACCACATGTTGATTGAGCAACAACGGCTTCAGTGCCCCGCGTTTTCCAGAGAGTCGTTGCGCGAGCACCTCGGCGTTGAACAGATCAACAATGGGGTCCGGGCCAAGTCGTGCAAGTTCGGGGAGCACCTCAGCGGTATGACGCGGGTCGAACACAACGACTTCACCGAAAGTTCGAGGGTCGACAAACCACATTTCGTCCACCACTCCGTGACGTGCCTCCAACGTAAGCACCACATGTGTATGCGGAGGTCGTGAAGTACCTGCAGGTTCTACCAATACACGACCACTCATTCGAAGGTGAATCATGAGTTCGTCACCCGAATCCAGATCGCACAACAAATATTTTCCGCGACGACGTGCCGAAGTAACTACAACATTGGTGAGTCCGTGAATTACCGCCTCGCGCCCCACGCGGCGAACTGATCGCTCACGGCCAATCTCAACCTTCGTAATACGGCGACCAACAACGCGTTCTTCAATGCCGCGTCGAACTGTTTCTACCTCAGGGAGTTCAGGCATTGTCGTGTTCGACGAGTGCGTCGTAGGCAGCAGATGCAGCCAACTGTTCAGCGGCTTTCTTTGTGCGTCCCACTCCGGTGCCCCACTCACGTTGATTGATGAGAACTCGCGCTGTGAAAATGCGTTCGTGGTCGGGACCTTCGCCATCAACTGCATAGACGGGAGCTTGACGCCCGGAACGCGCACATAACTCTTGAAGTCGCGTCTTTGTATCGAACTTGTCGAGGTGAGGAATAGCTGCCTCAATCGATTCGGCAAGATGAGACCTCACATAGGTGAATGCCGCATCAAATCCAGCATCGAGATACACCGCACCAATAATTGCTTCAAAGGCGTCAGCCAAAATTGAGGACTTGTCTCGACCGCCTGCAGCATCTTCACCACGACCCAAAAGCAAGAATTGGCCAATCCCCTTGGCGCGCGCCAAATCGGACAATGCGTTCATGTTGACCACACTTCGGCGCAAGTCGGTGAGTTTGCCTTCTGGGTCGTGCGCCAATCGATGAAATGCCAGGTCGGCAACGACCCACCCAAGCACTGCGTCACCCAAGAATTCCAAACGTTCGTTGGTGACTTCGCCACCGTGCTCTGCATGCCATGAGCGGTGCACCAACGCGGTGCGCAACAAGGAGAGGTCAGTAAACGTATGCCCCACTATTTCGGCACACCGCAACAGGCTCTCGTGCGAAATATCGGACATATGAAATTTCTAGCCGTGTGCGCGAACGATGTAGTCAACTGCGTCAGCAACCGTGCGCAAATTGACCAGATCATCGTCGTCAAACATGAAGTTGGGAATTGATGTAGAGAACTCTTGTTCCAATATGTCGACCAATTCAATGAGTGCAATGGAGTCGGCACCCAAATCGTCGGCGAATGACTGCGACTCAGAGATGTTTGCGGCATCAATTTCCAGAATGTCAGCAAGGTTGTTGCGCACTGTGTTGAGAATTGCGTTGCGGTCTGCGGCCATGGAGAGCTCCTAAGAATGATTACTCAGCAAGGCTAGTGGAGATGGCCTGGCGCAAAGCTCCGACCATGTCGCACTGCACCATGTCGGCGGCAACCTTGATGCCGTTGAGCATGGCTTTTGCACTGCTGGAGCCATGCGAGATGATGCACACACCATCGACGCCCAACAAGATGGCGCCGCCCACTTCATCGGGGTCGTACGTGGCGTACATAGGCATGAGCGCAGGCAACAATTCTTTTGCTGCTTCCTTGTATTCAGGTTGAGCAAACGCGGTGAACAGCGAATTGATCACTGTCTTTAGAGTGCCTTCAAGAGTTTTGAGCGTGACGTTGCCGGTGAATCCATCGGTAACGACTACGTCAACGTCGCCCGTCATGAGGTCGCGGCCCTCAACATTGCCAATGAAGTTGATTCCCTTGGCGGCGTTGAGCAATTCCCACGCGTCTTTACGTAACTGGTCGCCCTTGCCGGGCTCTTCGCCAATACTGAGCAGTCCGACTCGTGGATTTTCCACGCCATACCGCTGTGTTGCATAGACCGAACCCATAATGGCGAACTGCACCATCCACTCGGCTTGTACTTCGGCGTTGGCGCCTGCATCGAGAAGAACAGTGGGATGCGAACCTGGAACAGGAACAGGAGTTGCAATTGCTGGCCGCGCCACTCCGCTGATTCGACCCATACGCAGTAACGCACTGGCCATGGTGGCACCAGTGTTGCCTGCAGAAATCATTGCGGATGCTTTCCCATCACGCACTGCTTCGGCGGCGCGCACCAACGTGGAATCGCGCTTCGAACGAACAGACTTTGCGGGGTCGTCGTCCATTTCGATGACTTCAGATGCGACCATTAGTGGAAGATCGCCAGCTCCTTCAAGGCCCTCGGGACCAACAAGAAGAACAGGAATGCCAGCAGCGGCGGCTTGATGTGCACCAGCAACAATTTCGCCAGGCGCACGGTCACCGCCCATCGCGTCAACAGCGATTGGCAACATGAAAGTTGAAACCTAAATCAGTCGATGGTGACCGCAACGCGGCCCTTGTACCAACCGCACGTGCCACACACCGTGTGTGGAATCTTTGCGGCACTGCAACGTGGGCAGGTGCTACGTGAAGGAGCATCGAGACGCCAGTTAGAGGCGCGACGCATGCGGGTCTTCATCTTCGACTTTTTCTTTTTGGGAACGGCCACCGTGGTCTCCCTGTGTTAGCGGCAAATGCACCCGTTTGGGGGCTAGGTGAGGATAGCCCGAATAGCGAAAAAACTCACCGTGTCCTCCATTTCCCCTTGTGGGATATGGGTGCGAACCCCATTTAATCGGGCAGATTGCCCTTGAGGCCCTCTAAAGCCGCCCAGCGTGGGTCCTTGATGGAGGTGTCACAGCCGCACTGTGACTCAGCCAGGTCGGCGCCACAATTGGGGCAGAACCCCGGGCAATCATCGGCGCACAGTGGGCCGAGTGGAATGGCCACCAGCACATTCTCTCGCACCATAGGCAACAGATCGATTTGATCGTTCACAATTTCGTATGCATCGGGGTCTTCGGGAATGGCCTGATACAACTCTTGAAGGTCGACAATCATCATCTGCGTCAGCGGCTTCAGACAGCGCCGACACTCCCCTTGCCAATGGGCAGTAGCTGCACCCGATACGGATACGCCATTTGACAACGATTCGAGATGCAGGTTGATGCTGATGGGCACATTGGCCACTCGCGCATCATTGAACTCGAAGTCTTCAATGTCAACGGTGGCCAACACGTCTTTGGTGGTGCCTGGCCAGCGAAGAAGCTCTACAACGTTGACAATGAGTGGTAATCCCACAACGAATCCCTAATCGATGTCTTGATCGAAGAAGCCAGCAACATGTTGTTGCTCGATGGGCTCTTCTGCTTCTGGCGGTGGTGGTTGCGAACCAATCGACAAGCGTTCACGACCTGTGGCAACCGTTTTTGCCAAACGGCCAAGAAGTATTTCGAAACTTCCCAATCGCTGGTCAAGAAAGTCCTCTGTTTCGTTCTTGAGACGACGCGACTCTTCATCGGCCGCATCAATGACGTGGCGGGCTCGTGCTTCAGCCGCACGCACAACCTCGGTGCGCTGCACCATGCGTTCTGCTTGTTGACGCGCCGCACCCAAAATCTCGTCGGCCTCACGCTTGGTTTTCTCAAGGAATTCCTGACGTTCTTTCAGCATCCATCGAGCCTGGCGAATTTCTTCGGGGATGCGCACTACGGCGTCTTCTAGCAACTCAATGATTTCATCGCGGTCGATGCGTGGAGTACTGCTCAACGGAATGCTTGGTGCGGTGGCGATGATGTCGATGGTGCGGCGAAGAATCATTTCGCTTTCACCCAAACGAGCCTGAACTGGTGCAGGCTGCGGATACGTGTCGTCGATGAGATCGTCGTCGTACTCGTCGTTGTAGGGCATTACTTGCTCCTTGGTGAGAATGCGGCAACAACATCGGCAAGGGCAGCAGCAGACACCATGGAGGAAATGTTGCCGCCGTTCGCCGCGATGTCGCGGATGTATCGAGAACTGATGAAAGAAAGGGCGGGGTCAGACGGCACGTACACGGTGCGCACGCCAGCCACTGCGTAGTTGGTGTGCGCCATTTGTTGCTCCACCTCAAAGTCGGCGGGAGTGCGTAAACCTTTCACGATGCACAATGCACCTACTTTCTTTGCGGCATCAACCGCTAAGCCAGGAAACGCATCAACGGTGACGCCAGAGATATGTGCACACGACGCCTGAATGACCTTGATGCGGTCAGCGGTGGGGAAAACCCCTGATGGCTTGTCGGGGTTGTGCATCACAGCCACCACCACTTCGCCAAACAATTCAGCTGCCTGGGCCACTACGTCGAGATGGCCCAAATGAAATGGGTCAAAACTGCCGGGGTACAACACGGTGCTCATGCGCCCTCCACCGTATCGCCTTCACCATCTCCCCTTTGGAGAAATGCCACAAACGTGCGCCCGTACTTCTTGTCACGAATGGTGTCCCAACCGTCAATGTCACCCACGGGTCGATCAGATTCGAGCACCACCAGTTCGGCGCGCACATTCTGAAGGAGCAGCGCCCAATTGGTGTATCCGTACGGTGGGTCGGCGATGAGCACGTCAACATCTTGCTGCTGGGCGCCGACCAGTTCTGCGTCACCGGAAATCACTGTTGACCTGTGTTCGAGGTCAAGATTCTTGAGATTGGTGCGCAATACCGACAATGCTGATCTGTCTTTCTCCACGAAAACGCAATGGTCGGCGCCGCGCGACAACGCCTCTATTCCCATGGCACCTGTGCCGGCAAACAAATCGACGATTCGAGCACCTTCCACCACGCCCAAACTGCCCAATGCATTGAATACGGCCTCTCGCACCTTGTCGGTTGTGGGCCTGGTGGCATCAGAAACGGGGGCTTCAATACGACGGCCTCGAAGGTCACCTGCAACAACTCTCACATCAGGCAGACTACGGCGATGATTAGTCCGCGAGAGTCCATTGTGTGTGTTGATTGTGGCGGACCCTGCCATCTCATCTCACTTCCCCGTGAAGACGGCAAGTGGTACGAAGGCGACATTGCCACCTATCGATGCCGTGATTGCCGCGACCGATGGGATCTGATTCTCACCGTTGAAGATGACGATTCGCCCGAAGAGTTCTGACTAGCCCATGGGGTCGAACTTGACGCCGATGGCGCACAAGTTCGAAATTCTGGTGGGCAGATGATTGAGCCAGAAGTTGATACTGAGACGCTTGGGGTCGCGCACGAATGGCTTATTACGAGCAACGGCATCAACAGTGCGTCGCGCCAACTTCACCGGATCAGCAGTGGGAATGAGTTGCAATTTTTGGAATCGACGAACGACTTCGTTCGTCGAATTTGTTTTTGCCTCAATGGCGTCCCACATACCCGTGTCCACGGGACCAGGCGAAAGAATGGTGGTGTTCACTGCGGTTAATTTCAGTTCGCGAGTGAGACCTGCCACGAAATTCAAAATTCCAGCTTTGGTGCCGCCGTACGTTGACATGCCAGGGAACCCGGCTGTGCCCGCAAGCGACGAAACAAAAACAAGATGACCTTCGTTGCGTTGCAACATTCCTTGCAGAACATGTCGAGACAACAACAATGGCACTTCAAAATTCACACGACTCACAGCACGAATCTCACGAGCATCTTCCACTGCAAAAGCTGTTGAAGTTTCGAGACCCGCGTTGTTCACCAGAACATCGATGGGGCCGTGCTTGTGTTCGATGTGTTCAATGAGTCCATCCACAACAAGATCATCGGTGAGATCTGCAACCACTGCGTTTCCGTTGATTTCATCGGCAACTCTGTTGAGTGATTCGACGCTGCGTGCCACCACCGTGACGATGCATCCTCGTGACGCAAATTCGCGCGCCAACGCTTCGCCAATTCCGCGCGACCCACCCGTGACCACAACGTGCTTGCCTGATAATTCCATGACGCACTCCCCTCGTACGTCATTCACCGTACTACCGGGTGATTATGACTTGAACAGGAACTCCTCGTCTTCTTGATTGAAAGACAATTCCAACTCGTCACGAAGGAGGGAAAGTTTTTCCAAACCTGGATCAGCGTCAATAATGGACACAGCATCTTCGCGAGCCCACTGAATGAGGTCGAGATCTCGTTGTAACGACGCAAGAGTGAGATCGCTTTGGCCCTTTTGAAAGGTGCCCATAATTGTTCCTTCGCCACGCAACTTCAGATCTTCCTCTGCGAGGACAAAGCCGTCGGTAGACGCCACGAGCGCTTCCACCCGGGGCGATGGGTCGTCGTTTTGAGTCACCAAGTAGCAATAGCTAGAGAGCGCGCCACGGCCTACACGTCCGCGCAACTGATGAAGCTGTGCGATGCCAAAACGACCCGCGTCAAGAATCACCATGCTGGTGGAGTTCGGCACGTCTACGCCCACTTCAATCACTGTTGTTGCCACGAGTACTTGCGTGGTGCCAGCGCGGAACGACGACATGATGTCTTCTTTTTCTGCAGGGGTCATTCGCCCGTGCAACAACCCCACCGTGTAACCCTTGAGATCTTCGTACATCAACTTGTCAAAGGTTTCTTGCGCCGATGCAACTTCAAGCTTCTCGCTCTCTTCGATGAGCGGACACACCACATAGGCCTGTTGTCCTTCATTGAGTCGCGAACGAATGGCAGTCCACATATTTTCTATGTCGTCTTCGTTATTCACCCACGTTGTAACAATGGGCGTACGACCTGGTGGCAACTCATCAAGAACGCTCACATCAAGATCGCCGTACACAGTCATGGCCGCTGTGCGAGGAATGGGCGTTGCAGTCATCACCAATACATCGGGCATAAGCCCTTGTTCCGATTCTTGTGCCTTGTCACGCAAACGTGAACGCTGCTGCACACCGAAGCGATGTTGCTCATCGACCACCACCACACCAAGACTCTTGAAGTTCACCTTGTCTTGAATAAGTGCATGTGTACCAATAGCAATATCAACCGAGCCGTCGGCGATGCCGGCGAGAATGTCTTTGCGCTGTTGACCCTTCACCTTGTTGGTGAGCAACTCAATGCGCAATCCGGAGTCGCCGAACAATATGGTGTCATCAAAGCGCACCTTTAATTCGGCAAGCAGAGACCTGATGCCAATGGCGTGCTGGTCGGCCAATACTTCCGTGGGTGCCATGAGTGCCGCCTGGTGACCCGAAATCACTGCGGTCAACATGGTGGCCACCGCCACCAACGTTTTACCCGCACCCACATCTCCTTGCAGCAAGCGATGCATGGGTCGTGGCGACGCTAGATCCTTATAGATCTCTGCAATCACTCGCTGCTGCGCACCGGTCAGTGGGAACGGCAATGAAGAGAAGAACTGATCAAAATGCGCGCCGGCGATTGTGTGTTCGAATCCGGCTGATTCAAGTTCCCATTGTTTCTTTCGACCCACCAACATGAGTTGCACACGCAATACTTCATCGAATGCCAATCGGCGTCGTGCTTGCACGTGCTGTTCACTTGACTCGGGCATATGAATGAACTTCATGGCGTCGCCGCGAGAAATGAGGTTGTGCTTGGCCAACACCTCTGCGGGAACCGTGTCCGCAATACCGCGTGGCGCACATTTGTTCAGTGCATCTTCAATCCATTTGGCGAGGTCCCACGATGAAATGTTGTCCTTTGCGCTTTGTGGGTACACCGGAACAATGCGTCCGGTTTGATTACCCACGCGGTCAACAATGGGATTAGTCATCTGCAAGTACCCGCGATACAGCTCGGGCTTGCCGAACACCGCCACTTCCATTCCGGGCTGCAACTGTTTTTCGCGCCAGGCCTGATTAAAAAACGTGAGCGACATTTTGCCGGTGTCGTCACCCACCGTAACGGTGACCATGACTCGACCGTTTTTCGTACGAATTGAACGTGACTGAACCACCTTCACCATCACCAAGGTTTCCACACCCATTTCCAATGTGGACAAAGTGGCCATGTTGGAACGGTCGATGTAGCGACGGGGATATGTTTCCAATAAATCGAGCACACTGCGAATGCCAAAAGATTCGAGTGCCTTCTTGGACTTCTCGCCAATGCCTTTAATTCGCTCGAGACCTAACTCATCTAGGTCGCGCAATGTGAGTGGTGAATTACTCAACGCCGAACAGATATGGATACAAGGGTTGACCACCGGCGTGCACTTCAATGGCAACGTCCGGGTGATTCTCAGACACCCACGCCGAAATTTGATCAGTATGTGCAGCGGTTGCGTCAACACCAGTAACGATGGTGAGCAATTCGCGCGAATCATCAATGAGATGATCGAGTAATTGGGTGGCCGACGACACCAGAGAACCAGCAATGGACACAATGCCGTCTCCGCGCACAATGCCGATCCAATCTCCTTCGGTCACTTGACCTGCATCAGAGTTGGTGTCGCGAACTGCCTGGGTAATTTCACCCGTGGCCATTGCCTCGGCCGCGCTTGTCATTTCGCGTGCATTGGTTTCGGCAGATGCCTCGGGGTCGTATGTGACCAATGCAGCCAATGCTTCGGGCATGGAGCATGTGGGGACCACACGTACGTCTTTCGTGGTGAGCGCATCAATCTGCTTGGCCACTGGGATGATGTTTTTGTTGTTGGGCAAGATGACAACTTGGCGTGCATTCATGCGCTCAACAGCGGCCAACAATTCTGCGGTGGACGGATTCAGTGTTTGACCGCCAGAAATAACACCGTGCACACCCAACTGACCAAACAACTCAGCGAGTCCGTCGCCACTAGCCACAGCAACTACTGCGCATGTGACGGGAGGCAACGATGAGGTAGTGGTGCGCGATGTAACTGGTGCACCCAATTCTGCTTCGCGAGCTGCGTGCTCTTCGCTCACTTCTTCAAATAGATCAGTGACGCGAATTTGTTTCGGACGCCCACCTAACAACAGTGGAGCCTCGATGGCTGCACCAATGTCGTTGGTGTGAATGTGGCAGTTGTACAAACCATCGCCACCTACCACCACAATGCTGTCGCCTATTTGCCCCCACGCCGCCATAAACGACTTATGCGAAGAATCATCTAGATGCAACAAAAACATCACTTCGTAGCGCAACTCCGAAACATCTACCGCGCCATCGGCACCCGCACGCAACGACACCGCTTCCAACTGCTCAGCACTTGGCCCATCTACAACTTCGGGCTCTGGCAACGCATCGCCTGCAACCACATGCAACGCCGAATCAATAAACAACATGAACCCTGCGCCACCAGCGTCAACTACGCCTGCATCTTTCAACACAGGCAACAACTCGGGTGTGTTGGCCAACGCCGCACGCCCAGCATCGCGTGCAACACGCAACATGCCCACCAAACTTTCACCACCACCGGCAGCAGCAACCGCAGCATCGGCAGTTTCGCGCACCACCGTAAGAATGGTTCCTTCAATTGGTTTCAACACTGCTTCATACGAAGCCACACTGGCTGCCTTCAACGCCGCAGCAACTTCGGGCGCACCAGCAACTCCACCGGCAACGCCGCGCAACTTGCTCACCATCCCGCGCATCACCTGGCTCAAAATGACTCCACTATTTCCGCGCGCTCCCATTAACGAGCCATGTGCAATGGCGTCGCATGTGCCGCCCATGTCGACAGCTGCCCCTTCAAGTTCTTTCACCACCGCGTCTAGGGTGCGGGCCATGTTGGTGCCGGTGTCGCCGTCGGGCACGGGGTACACGTTCAGGCGGTTGATGCCTTCCATGTGGGCGCGCAGCGTGGT
>CAYSPE010000016.1:13572-31986 GCA_964432845.1 uncultured Bifidobacterium sp. | reverse complement strand
GACCAACATGGTGACTACTACTTCGCCGAACAAATTCATGGTGCGAGGCTAGTTCGTGAAGCTAGTTGAGAGCGTCGATGAACATCACAATCGCAAACGCAAGGAAGGCAATGGATGATCCGATGCGAATTGCCTTTTCGGGAAGGCGGTCACCCAAGGCTTTGCCCACCACTATTGCGAGTGCATCAGCAGCCACCATGCCAAGCGTGGAACCAAGCCACGTGCCGACAAGTCCGTTGTCAGTGGCAAGGGTGATAGTGGCCAACATTGTTTTGTCGCCCAGTTCAGCAAGGAAGAACACCGTGCCAACCGAAAGAATCACGTGACGAGATGAAAGGTGCGTGCTCTCCTCGTCTTCTTCACTGAGTTCATCACCGCGCAGTGTCCACGCAGCAAAGAATAAGAATGCAAGCGCAGAGACAATGTTGATGGCCTTGGTGGGCATTGCGTTGCCGATTATTCCGCCAATGCCTACCGAAACAAGGTGCACCAATCCGGTGGCCAACGTGATGGCAGTAACAACGGGCCAGAACTTGAAGCGCGTGGCGAATGCAAGTGCCATGAGTTGGCTCTTGTCGCCAAGTTCGGCAACAAAGATGACACCAAAACTCAGAAGCAGTGCGTTGATCATTGCTTAACCCTTGAAGTTCTGCATTCGCGTTGCGAGCTTTGTATGAGATGACATCATCTCTTCCACCTTGGTGCTCACAAGTTGACCGTTGCGCACCACGGCACGGCCATGGACAATGGTGTCGCGCGCGCCGGTGGGTCCGCAGCGAAGCCAACCCTCAATTGGGTCGGCGATTGCGCCAGCGAATTGAATACCGGTGAGGTCCCAAATAGCAACGTCGCCCACCATGCCAACTGCGAGCTGACCAATCTCTCCAAGACGTCCTAAGCAACCTGCTCCACCAATGGTTGCCACTTCAAGAGCCATGCGAGCATCTGCCGCATCGGCACCATTACGCAGTTTTGCAAGCAACATCGCCTGACGTGCTTCTAACCACAATGTTGCGGAGTCTGCTGATGAGGAACCATCGACTCCGAGGCCGACATGCACCCCTGCTTTTCGCAAGTCGACGATTGGGGAAATGCCTGAAGCGAGAATGAGATTGCTACTGGGACAATGCGCCGCACCAATGCCGGCGGCACCAAGTTGCTTGATTTCCTCGTCATTTGGCATCACGCAGTGCGCAACCCACGTACGGTTCGAGAGCCAGCCCACTTCTTTGAGGTACTCGAATGGACGACAACCGAACGTGGCAATAGAGAAGTCGTCGTCCTCTGCATTTTCCGCGAAGTGAGTATGCAAGCGAACATCAAGTTTTTCTGCAAGTTCTGCAGAACGAATCATGAGTTCTTTGGTAACGCTGAACGGTGAACATGGTGCAAGTGCAACTCGAGTCATTGCGCCAAATGAACGATCGTGATGTTTTGCTACTGCTTCTTCACTGAGCGCAAGAATTTCATCATCTTCTTGCACCACATCGTCGGGAGGGAGGCCGCCATCTTTTTGTGAAAGCGACATGGAACCGCGTGTGGGATGAAATCGAATGCCTAAGTCTTTTGCGGCCGCAATTTCAGCGGACAACAAATCGCCACCATTGCGTGGGTGCAGGTAAAGGTGGTCTGTGGAAGTGGTGCAGCCCGACAATGCGAGTTCTGCCAAACCAATCCACGCAGAAACGTGCGCTGACTCTTCGTCCAGTGCACGCCACAGCGGATACAACGTTTGCAGCCAACCGAACAACGGCGATGACGTCATAGGTGGATATGCACGAGTGAGATTTTGATATAGGTGGTGGTGGGTATTGATGAGACCTGGCGTCACCAAACAACCCTCAGCATCTATTACTTCTTTGGCCTCGGGCTGAGGGTCGACCGACGCCCCAATGCCGGAAATAAGTCCGTTGGTGATAGCAACCCAACCACCAGGAATTTCACGACGGTCTGCATCAACCGTGGCAATGAGTCGAGCATTACGTATAAGAAGATCAGCACTCATGCCAAAGACTCCACAATCATTTCAATGTCACGCGCATCAGTTTCCGGATTCACGATGCACAAGCGTAGACATGTCTCGCCTGCCCACGAGGTAGGAACCACGAATGCGAGCCCTTCTGCAAGCACTCGATCTGACCATTCTTGATACTGCGTGGGCGTCCATCCGATTCTTCTGAACAACAGCACACTGAGTTCTGGTTCAAGAATTAGCTCGGTGTGTGGCGAATTTCTGATGATGTCGGCACCAGCTTCTGTTACGCGAAGAGTGCGCTCAACCGCCTCGGAATATGCGCGAGTTCCATGCGTTGCAAGGCTGAACCAGAACGGCAAACCCCGTGGGCGACGCGAAAGATGATGCGCGTAATCGGAAGGGTTCCAATCATTCTTGGTGTGTAACGCATCGAGATATTCAGCATGTTGCGTGTGCGCGGCTCTGGCAATGCGTGGGTCTTTGTACACCAGTGCACAGGAGTCAAACGGTGCGAATAGCCATTTGTGCGGGTCAACGATGAACGAATCTGCGGTTTCAATGCCATTGAACAGAGGGCGTCTACTGGGCGCACACAGTGCAGCACCGCCATATGCGCCATCAACATGGAACCAAATATCTATTGCATCGGCGTAGTCGCCAATTCCTTTGAGATCATCAACAACACCTGCGTTGGTTGTGCCAGCTGTTGCGACGAATGCGAACACGCGTGACTTGTCAAAATCGCTCAATGCCTCATACGTGCTGATTGTTTCCGCTGCATTCATTCGACCACGATGATCAACGTCAACCAATGCAACGTCGCAATCCATCACGCGCGCAGCTTGACCAATGCTCGAGTGGGCTGTACGTGACGCGATGATGAGACCGCGCGTTGTATCCATTGCGCCATGCGCGCGATGACGCCATTCCCAACGGGCCGCAATGAGTGCACTGAGATTGCCTGCCGTACCACCGGACACAAACACGCCACCTGCGGTTTCAGGAAGTGACGCAATGCTGGCCACCCATCGCAACGCTTCGTTTTCCGCAAACACGGCCCCTGCGCCTTCTTGCCAAGAACCCCCGTAAATATTGGCTGCTGACGCTGCAACGTCGAACATGCCGGCGGCCTCGGTGGGCGCCCCGGGTACGTAGGCAAGAAAGCGATCGTGGTCAACACTGATACATGCGCGCGCCAACACTTCGGTCCATAACTCAAGTGCCTTATTGCCACCGATGCCGTCTGCGGTGATTGTTTCACCAACGCGAGCGCGCAGAGTTTCCTCTGTTTCAGAGTGGTCGAGTTGCGGGTCCTTGCGCATACGCCACAACGCGTACGACAAAATTTTCCAACTCAGACGTTTTGAACGCCGATCGAACGAGTGCATTCCCGTCATTGGACGGGTGTTCTCACACGTTTGTTTCTAAGAGTTCACTGCCCTCGTGACGCACTTCGGCGTCTTTGTAGAGCAAGTGTCCAAGAATGCCAGCAAGAGCGGCGGTGGACAGACCCACCACGATAGGGAATGCAAGCAAAATGACAGCGAGGATAAGTGCGCCTGGCATGACTACTTCTTTCCGTCGACGGGCTTGAATGCCCATGCTTCGATTTCTACAGCACCACCGAATGGCAGCGATGCAACACCAATGGTGCTACGTGCTGGACGTGCGGTTCCAAAGCCCTTGGCATATGCCTCGTTGAATGTTGCAAAGGTGTCCATGTCCGTAAGGAAGCAGAGGGTCTTTGCAATGTCATCAATGGTGGCGCCCATGGATGCAAGCTGTGCCTTGAGATTCACAATTGCCTGCTCGGTTTGAGCAAGCACGCCGCCGCTCACGAGTTCGCCATCTTTCATTCCGAGTTGACCGGACACGATGATCCAGTCACCAGCGCGAACGACGGGGGTGTATGGGGGTTGTGGTGCTGCCATGACCCCAACCTTACGCCAGTAAGCCCTGCGCTTACTATTGAATCCATGGCCCCATCCCCCCTTTTCAGCCGGCGTCGCTTCCTTGCCATGTCAGCCTCCCTTGGTTTTGCCGGTGCCGTGGCGGCTTGTGGGGGCTCCGGCACATCATCTAGTGCCACCAAGAAAGCAAACGGCACGCTGCAGGTGGTCAAGCGTTTTCCCGACGAAGGCTTGGTGCCAGGAGACGTGCGATTGCCAATTTCATTAGGTGACAAGAGCGGCGTTCTCGCCAAGAACAGCGAAGTGGCTCTTCCCGATGTTCTGCACGCGTCAGTGGTGAAACCAGAAGACGGCACAGTAGTGATGAAGGGGCTGACCGCACAACGGCACGGCGAAAACTTGTCGGTCGCGTATTGGCCATTTGAGTTCACATTGATGGACGAGGGCATTTACATATTGCGTGTTGATGAGGCTCCCGACTCTGACGCGGCGTTCCAACTTCAAAAGCGCAGCGATGTGCAGATGCCGTTAGTGGGTGACCCATTGCCTCCGTTTGATACACCCACAGTTGACAATTCGCGTGGAGTTGAAACTATTTGCACGCGACCCGCAGGCACGTGCCCTTTTCATACCATCACACTCGCCGAAGCATTACAGCAAGGAAAGCCGGTTTTATATCTCATCGGCACGCCGGCCTATTGCACAACAGGTACCTGTTCACCAGCACTTGATGCATTGATCGAGGTGTCAAAAACAATCGGGAATACGGCAGTTTTTGTGCATGCGGATGTATACAAAGACAAATCTGCAACTGAAGCCGCACCGGCAGTTCAGGCATACAAGTTGAGCTACGAACCGGTTTTGTACATCACCAACGCTGAAGGCGTACTGGTGAAACGCTTGGACGCCGTGTTCGACGTGAAGGAAATGAAAGCCGTGTTAACGGCTGCGGAAATCAGCTAAACGACTTACCGCAACCGCATGAACGTGATGCGTTGGGGTTTGTGATTGCGAAACCCTGCTCGGTGAGGCTGTCCTTGAAATCAAGGGTTGCGCCCTCGAGCATTGGTGATGACGCTGGGTCGACAACAACTTTGACTTCACCGAAAGTGAGTGTGATGTCGTCTGTAGCGATTTCAGAGTCGAAGTACATGTCGTACTGGAATCCTGAGCAACCGCCCGACTTCACGGAAACGCGAAGCGCCATATTGTCGGCGCCTTCTGCTGCGAGAAGCTGAGCAACTTTGCTTGCTGCGGTGTCGGTGAGTGTGATCATTTCGAACCTCCGGAGACGGACCTGATGGGCTTAATACTAGGCACACCTAACGGCAATTCCGATACCCCCGTACACTGCTTTTCTGTGAGCGAGCGCGCCGTCCAGCCCCCCACCGAAGAAGAGGTCCGCAACCTCTTGCGAGCTGTCATTGACCCAGAGCTTGGCGACAACATCGTCGACCTTGGAATGGCAGGCGACATTGCATTGCACGACGGCGTGGTCACCATTGGCGTCAAACTCACTATTCGTGGCTGTCCATTACGGGCCCAAATTCAAAAAGACATTCGATCACGTCTAGAAGTGCACCCGTGGGTCACCAAAGTAAAGATCGACTGGGGCGAAATGAATGCTGAGGAGCGCTCCGCCGTGATGAGTCGCGCCCGATGGAACGCCAAGGAAAACGCCACCGACACCGCCGTACCCAACAGCGCCCGTGTTCTCGCCATTGCGAGCGGCAAGGGAGGCGTGGGCAAGTCTTCCGTCACGGTGAACATTGCAGCAGCCTTAGCCGCCGCCGGCAAGACCGTCGGTGTTCTTGATGCCGACATTTGGGGTTTCTCTATTCCTCGAATGCTCGGCATGCCCGACCGTTTGGAAGCCGAGCGAGTCAACGGCTCTGAAAAACCAAAAATCATTCCGAACGAACGCGTAGTGGGTAACGGTCTATTGAAAGTTGTGTCCACCGGCATGTTGGTGGAAGACGAAGGAACTGCGTTGATGTGGCGCGGCCTCATGCTCACGAAGGCAGTCGAGCAGTTTCTGAACGATGTGCACTGGGGCGACCTTGATTATCTCGTCATCGACATGCCACCGGGCACCGGCGATGTTCAAATGGGACTTGCACGTATGTTGCCGCGCACCGATTTGTTGATTGTCACCACTCCTGCGGTATCGGCACAAAAAGTTGCCATCCGCGCGGCTGACATGGCACGGCGCAGTTTCCTGCGTGTGGCTGGTGTCATCGAAAACATGAGTTCATTTGAATGTGCACACGGCGAGTCGTATCCATTGTTCGGCGTTGGCGGTGGGCAAGCTCTCGCCGATGAAATTGGTGTGGAGTTGTTGGGACAAGTTCCGATTGAACCCACTGTTGCGGCTGGCGGAGATTCAGGTGAACCAGTAGTTCTTCACGGAATTGGTGCGGCAGCGCAGGTGTTTGCTCGCATTGCCGAGCGTATTATTCAAGACACCCCCGACGTTGATGACCTCGCAGGTTGTTCAGCTCGCGACTCGGAAGCAACCGCTGTGGAAGTTACAGTGCGTCGTACTCCGGGTCACCAGGCATAGCAATACCCAGCACACGGCCATCTGAATCAACTTTCAGCTTGGGCAAAATTGTTTGAGGCTTGCCCAATTCTTTTGCCGCAGCCATTGCTTCTTTGGTGGTGCGGAACGGCAACAACCACTCAATGTTTGCCTTGGTGGGAGGCATCAGCATGAGGTCTTTGTCGTGTGAACGACGAATGGCCTCTTCAGGTGTAATCCAGAAACTCTGAATGGTTTCACCATTGTCATGCAATGGGTATTGCGCAGCAGGTGCTTTTGCGATGAAGAAACGCGTATCGAATCGACGGCGCTCGCCCATTGGCGTAATCCAGTGGCTGATGTAAAAGATCTCGTCGGTGATGAGACGCAAGTGCTCACGCTTAATGAGTTGCAACAATTCCAAAGAACCATCGTGAATATTCTCGCGCTCGCGTTTGAACTCTTCAATAATGTCATCGCGATCAAAGCGAATAATTTCCCCAGTTCCTGAGTACTTTGCGAGCAATACGCCAGCTTCTTCGAAGCACTCACGAATACAAGCAACCCAGTACGCGAGTCCACCAGAAGCGATACCCAGTTGTGCGCTCGCCTCGGCATCGGTGAGACCTTCGCACAGTTCACCAAGTTCAGCAGAAAAATCGAGTTCGTCTACCTTGCCACCAGGGAACACGAACATGCCGCTAGCGAATGCTGCATTGAACGTACGTTGCAACATAAACACTTCGATGCCGCCACCGTCGCGGTCACGAATGAGGAGAACGGTTGCTGCAGGTTTGATGGGAACCGTAGTTGGATCGAATGGTTCATCATTCTTTGGTGCGTTGCTCATTGCTTGCTCTCCCCTTCATGAGGGTCAACATCGATGATGTCGTGCGTGCCACCGATTTGCCCCTTGAACTCCACGATAGGTCCCGTATGTGTTGCGCGTATCACTGTGACCTTGGCCCTGCTCTTGCGCAGTACCACCGTGGTAATGAGTTTTCGAGTAGGTGGGACTAACAACGTGATCGAAACGATGTCGCTAATGAACCCGGGAGCAAGCATGAGCACACCTGCAGCCAACAGGCATACTCCGTGCACCAGTTGCTCTGCTGGTTCTTCGCCTCGCTGAATAGCGGCGACAAATTCTTTGTACACCTTGAGGCCTTCACGTTTGATGAGTGAAGTACCCACCGCAGAGACGGCAATAAGAAGAGCGATGGTAGGGAGAATGCCGATGTTTTCTCCAACCTGCACAATCACATACAACTCAATCAGTGGCGCCACCACGATGAGAGAAATGATGAGCAAGAACATACGTTTAGTGCTGTCGAGCCTCGCGGTAATCCTTCGCCGCGCCTTCTAATGGCTCTACCTGAAGGGTGATGCCATCGATTGATGCAACGCGCAGAGCGTCATTCGCAGAAAGCGGAGTTGCACGATTTGTGCGCGCTTGCCATTTGGCTCCGTCCACCATGACGATGCCCACCGGATTCACGTCACTAACCGCAACTCCCGTTTTACCCACCAAATTCTCACGTCCAATGGTGGGTGTTGCAAAACGCGTACGCACCATGGATGGCATACCCGCAACGAAGGAAAGTGCAATGCCGCCGATGCCAACGAGAAGCGTGATCCATGATGGACGCATGGTGAGTCCATCTACTGAACGGAACATGGTGAACGAAGCAATGGTGTAAGAGAACAAACCAACACCAGTCCAAAACCGTGGCACTCCCACTTGCACATCTATGGCAAACGCAACCATTGATGCGATGAGCAAACCAAGACCGATACCACTCATCGGAAGCGCACCAATGCCCATGCAGCCAAGAATGAGACACACGGCACCAACTACTGCGCCAACGCCGATACCAGCGGTGAAGAACTCAAAGATGAGAAGTGCAAGACCGATGGTGAGCATGAGATAGGCGCTTGGTGGGCTTGCGACTGTATGCAATAAACGCGGAACCAATCCGAGCTTGAAGAAACGTACGGTAGTTGCCTCGCGAGACACTTGGCCTTTTGCATCAAGAACATCGGCAACGGTATTGAGTTCCGCGCCACGAACCTTGATTCCATCAAGTGCGTACAACATGTTGCGCAACACCGGTACACCGCGGTCGTCGGTGGAGAACTTCAGCACGTTCTTCTTGCGAGCATCAAGAAATCCCATTGTTCCGTCGTGCAGTTCGTCATCGGCCATGCCGAACGTCAACTGCTTGTCGTTCACATTCAGCATGGTGCCCGTGCGACCAACGCGAGTACCGGGCGCCATTGCGGTGACGTCGGCAACTGCCAACATCTGAGCGGGCAAACCAAGCGCACGTGCACCGCTCGGACCAACCCAAATAGCAACGGGGATTTTTGAGTTGGCAATTGTGGCGAGCAACTCAGTCATACGTTCACGGCCAATGACCGCCCCGCGTGTGTTCATTTGCAAAATCACGGCTTGTGCACCATTTGTCTGTGACCGCTCGAGTGAGGTGGTGATGTTGTCGGCCACGATGGAGTCGACCAAGCCGCTCACCTCAACCACATCAACAGGTGCAAGCTTCGAGGACTCGCCTGCGGCAGATGCGACACCCGCAGAGAGGAAAGAAAATGCGGGGGCGGCAAGAACAAGAGCCAATCCGCACAACATGCGTCGTTTTGCGCCTACCCTCATTGTTTCTCCTTGCTTTATGGAACCACACCACTTTTTCACGGCACAGCGTGTTCTTATTGTTGCGGGCAAAGGCGGCGTAGGGAAATCCGCGATTGCGGCTGGACTTGCGCTCACCTCGGCCCGGGCTGGTTTGCGCACCCTCTTGATCAGCTTGGATGCCGTATCTATTGAGGTTCCCGAGCATGAACTGCTCGATCGGGTCACCGTGACGCCCGGAAACGCCCTCACCGATTACTTGGCCTCCAAGGGCATGGGACTTCTGTCACGCCAACTAGCCAAGTCTGGGATCGTGGAATTGGTGGCCACCACCGCGCCAGGGCTCGATGATTTGTTGGTGCTTGGCCGCATCAAGGCATTCGAACAAGAGCTTCGCGCCGACGTGATCATTGTTGATGGGCCGGCGGCCGGCCATGCCATCGACTTAGTGCAGGCACCCATCCAGTTGAAGCGTGCCATCAGTACCGGACCCATCGGATCACAAGCTGATGAGGTGTTGAACATGATGAGCGATCCTCGTCGGTGTCGCTTGGTCATGGTGACGACTGCCGCCATCACACCCATTGCAGAAACTGTGGAAGCAACAGCAGGCATCCAACGAAGCGTCAACATGTCACTGGCCACTGTTGTGGTGAACAAGTGCGATGAAGACGTTCCTGAAATTTCCACTCACTTGTCTTCACCACTGGCAGAAGCGTACGAATACGCGCGCCAACGATACGTATCACAGCAAGAAGCAATGACAACTCTGCACACTCTTGGCGACGCTCCGCATGTACATGTGGCGCGCCATCGCGCACAAGGAGTTGAACTTGTCGAAGAGATTGCGGCTGATATTGCAGCACAACTCGGGGGCAAAGCATGAACGCAGTGAACGACATGTGCACCAATGCGCAGGTGATTGTCACATGTGGAACGGGTGGCGTAGGTAAAACAAGCGTGGCTGCAGCACTGGGTGTGCATGCGGCACGCGCTGGCCGTCGCGTAGTGGTCATCACTATCGACCCAGCTCGACGTTTGGCAGACGCTATTGGTTTGGGTGAGCAACTTGGTAACGAACCACAGCGTGTTTTGCTTGATTCCGTTGGCGAATTATGGGTGTGCATGCTTGATGTGCGAGAAACATTCGACAACTTGGTGCGCGATATTTCTCCATCTCCGCAGCGCACTGAGGAAGTAATGAACAACTCCTTCTACCGCAGCCTTTCAAAGAGTTTGAGTGGTACGCGCGATTACATGGCAGCCGAGCGGTTACATGAATTACAAACTGACGGTCGATTCGACTTGGTCATCGTTGATACTCCACCGTCGCGCAATGCGCTCGACTTCTTGGAATCACCAGAACGTTTGGCGCGCTTCTTGAAACATCCCATTGTTCGACTACTTGCCGCACCTGGCCGAGGCGGATTGCGTTTTGCCAACGCTGCACTCACTCCTGTATTGAAAATCATTTCGAGTGTTGTGGGTTCCGATGCGCTCACTGGCGTTGCATCGTTTCTCAAAGTGATCGATGGAATGGAAGACGAATTTTCTCGTCGTGCTCTCGCAGTAGCTCGCACGTTACGTAGCGAGGCCACTTCGTTTGTTGTGGTCACTGCTCCTGCCCCAGATGCTCTTGCTGAGGCAGACCACTTCGTTTCCGAACTCAAACGACTTGGCATCTCGTTGCGTTTGATAGTCACCAACCGCATGCCACCCAAATTCGGCAACACGTCATCTTCAGAGCAATACATGGCGGCCACGACCACCGTGGGCGATGAATCGGTGGCCCATCATGTATTGGCTGAATTGTGGGCCGATGTTGAAACAGCCGAGGCCGGCGTTCATGCATTTCTTGAGCGCAGTTCGGCCCTTTTGGGCCACATTGACACCGCTTCAGCCACCGAGTTCGCCACCGACATTCACGACATGGCATCCATTGGCTTATTGGCGCAGCAACTCGCAGGTTCAGCCCCTCGGCAGTAAAGTCAGACCCGTGCATATTTTGATGGCAACCGATGCTCAGTGGGTTCTCGACGAGGTCCAAGCCGCCCTCGCCTCCCCTTCCACCACTTTTGAGGTCGTCACCGACGGTCGCAAGGTGGCGCCCGCGGTGTCGCAGCGCACACCCGACATCGCAATTCTCGATCTGCAAGTAGGAAGCATGGGTGGCATGGCCATCACAATGGACCTTCGCCTCGACCAATCAAGCGGCGCATTGCCACACGTGCCTGTGCTCATGTTGCTTGACCGCACTGCCGATGTGCACATGGCTCGCCGAAGCGGAGCCGACGGTTGGGCCATCAAACCTCTCGATGCATTGCGACTGCGCAAGGCCGTGCGCGAAATTGCGGCTGGCGGTTGCTACGCCGAAGGACTTCCCGTTGTTGCAGTGGAGGAGCCCGCAGAAGAAGTAGCGCCTGCAGAAGCAACCGAAGTTGCAACAGCAGATTCCGCAAACTGAATTACTTCACCAACAGTTCGGCAATTTGTACTGCGTTCAACGCAGCACCTTTACGCAAGTTGTCGTTGCTAAGGAACAACGCGAGTCCGCGATTGCCTTCCACTGTCTCGTCTTGACGAATACGTCCGACATAGCTGGGATCTTTTCCTGCCGACAACAACGGTGTTGGGATGTCAACCAAAGAAACACCGGGAGCATGTGCGAGCAACTCGTGCGCACGCGCAACGGTGATTTCCTTTGCGAATTCTGCATTGATTGCAATGGAGTGTCCGGTGTACACGGGAACACGCACACATAATCCCGAGACCAACAAACCTGGAATCTCCAGAATTTTGCGGGATTCATTGCGCAATTTCTTCTCTTCGTCGGTTTCACCCAAACCGTCATCAACCATGGAACCAGCAAGTGGAAGAACATTGAACGCGATGGGGCGAGCAAATTTCTTAGGTGTAGGTGATGCAACTGCTTCGCCATCAAATGTGAGCTCGGCTGCTCGATCTGCCATAGCGCGAGTTTGAACATCAAGTTCTTCTACGCCTGCAAGGCCACCGCCACTGACTGCCTGGTATGTGCTGGCAATCATCTTGATGAGTCCTGCTTCATCATGCAGTGGCTTCAAAATAGGCATTGCGGCCATGGTGGTGCAGTTGGGATTGGCAATGATTCCCTTTGGCGGATTGTGCGCAAGATGACCGTTCACTTCGCTCACGACCAATGGCACTTCAGGATCCATACGGAATGCACTGGAGTTATCGATAACAATGACGCCAGCCGCTGCAAATCGTGGAGCTAACTCTCGTGAGCTTGTTGCTCCGGCAGAGAACAATGCAATGTCAAGTCCGCTTGGGTCTGCAGTTGCTGCATCTTCAACAACTATTTCGCCGTTACCCCAAGGCAACTTTGTTCCGGCCGAACGAGCCGACGCAAAAAATCGAAGTTCTGAAATGGGAAAATTACGCTCCGCCAACAGGGTGCGCATAACGCTGCCCACTTGTCCGGTTGCACCTACTACTCCAACACGCATAGGTGTTGAGGCTAATGCGCCCGCGCGACCAGCCACCAGTGACTTTTATTGGCCACGTCTAAATCACGCTGGCGAACAACGTTTCCGTTGAACGAAACTTCCCGCTGCGGACGGCCTGGGTGATGCAAAATGACCACATCATCGAGTTCCACCTTGGAAGTTTCCAGTAATGCAAGGACACGACGGGGATCGAGACGATTGGCTTGCCAACCCAAACGTGTAGACCAGCGCCAATGCGACAAACGCCCTCCCAGCACGGGAACATGCCATAACCACCGCATGACCACACCGGCAGGTGTGAGCAGAATGTCGGCAGGAACCCATGTGCGGTAGTTAAGTGCGATGTATCCGCCTGGCTTCACAATTCGCATCGCTTCGGTGGTGAGACGCAGAGCATCACTTGCTTTGCAGTGCTGCAAGGTGATGTACGAAAACACCGCGTCAATGCTGTGATCAGCCACACCAATTGAGCTCCCGTCGGCAATATGCACGGTACGAAGAGAATTCACACGACCAAATCGCGCGACCGTTTCACGACAACGTTCGAGAAACGCTGCGTCAACGTCGGTGGCAACCACAGTGTCGAAGTGTCGAGAGAAGGCGGCCGACATACGGCCAATACCGCTACCGATTTCCAACATGGTGGCGCTGGAGGGAATCTCGTTCCATCCGAGACGGTCTAAGTAGATATCCACCTCAATGTCGCCGGTGCGTACGAAATCGCCGAGGGTGAGTTGCTCACCAGTTTGATTGTCGAACACCCAGCCAATTTCACGGACTACCTGGTCGGCGGTCTGTCCCACTTCAGCGCGGGTGCCTGCAGCACGCCACGGAATGAGTTGCCTACGACGACGGGTCATCTATTGAGTATGGCAGGCGCGTTACTTGCGCTCGGGCAATGGTGCTGAATACGCGGTGCCTGAATCGAGACCAAAGGCCGTGTGCAATGAGCGAACGGCCGCTTCCATGTCTGTTGCCGACACAACCACCGACACGCGAATGGTGCTGGTGGAAATCATGTGAATGTTGATGTTGTTGTCGGCCAACACGCGGAACATCTTTGCCGCGATTCCGGGGCTGGTTTTCATGCCAGCACCCACCAGCGACACCTTTGCAATCTCTGAGTCGTGAGTGACGCCTTGTGCACCAATTTCTGATGCGACACGAGACACGATGTCTTCTGCGATTTTCATATCGGCCTTGGGCACGGTGAATGAAATATCGGTAAGGCCATCTTTCGATGTGTTCTGCACAATCATGTCGACGTTGATGTTTGAATTGGCGAGATTCTCAAACAATGCAGCTGAAATACCAGGGCGATCGGGCACCGCAAAAACAGTGACTTTAGATTCGCTTGCGTCTTGCACAACGCCAGAAATAATTGGTTCTTCCATGGAGTTTTCTCCTTGTGACTGCTCTGCGCTCACCCACGTTCCGTGTTCCCAGGTGAAGCTGGAACGAACATGAATGGGGACATTGTGATTGCGTGCGAACTCAACGGAGCGCAGCGCGAGAACTTTGCTTCCAACCCCGGCCATCTCCAACATTTCGTCGAATTGAAGATGCGACAACTTGCGAGCTTGGGGAGCAATGCGTGGGTCAGCGGTGAACACCCCAGTGACGTCGGTGTAGATCTCACACACATCGGCATTCAGTGCTGCAGCAAGTGCAACAGCAGTGGTATCGGAGCCACCTCGGCCGAGTGTGGTGAATTCTCCTGTGGTGGAGATGCCTTGGAATCCGGCAACAACCACAACTTTGCCCTCGGCAAGGGCGGCCTTCATACGGTCGTTCTTGACTTCAAGGATTTTGGCCTTGGTGTGCACATCGTCGGTGATAATGCCCACCTGGTCACCTGTGAAGCTCACGGCATCAACGCCAACTCCGGCAAGGGCCATGGAAAGCAACGCCATGGAAATGCGCTCGCCAGTGGTGAGCAACATGTCCATTTCGCGTCCTGGGTGGGTGTCAGACACAGCGTTGGCCAGCGACAAGAGATTGTCGGTGGTTTTGCCCATGGCCGAAACCACCACCACCACGTCGTTGCCATGCTTGCGGGTGAACGCCACGTGATCGGCCACAGACTTGATGCGGTCGGGATCAGCTACGGACGTGCCGCCATATTTTTGAACAATTAAAGCCACCGCTTTAAAAGGCTAGCCCCGTGCCACTAACCTGCCGACTTCGTGGGAACAAATAAAAGAGAACGTCAGAAGCAAAACCGCGCCAAGGCTCGTGACCAGCGCATTCGCCAACAAAAGGCTCAAAAGGTCCGTCGTCGCGGCATCATTTTCGGCATTGGTATTCCGGTGCTTGTTGTCGCATTGTTCGGTGTAGCCCAAATTGGTGGCAGTAGCACTCCGAAATCTTCAGATGCCAGTTTCGATGCAGTGGTCACCACTGCACCTGGCACCACTGAACCTGGCGGCAGTGTTTCCGGAGCCACCAAGTGCCCCAAGACCGACGGATCCGAAAAGCGTGTCACCACCTTTAAGCAAGCTCCACCAATGTGTATCGATGCATCGAAGACCTACACGGCCACGTTCGACACATCCGAAGGTGTCATCGATGTCAAACTCGACACCAAGCGCACACCAAAGACCACCAACAACTTCGTGGTTCTCTCGCGTTACAAGTACTACGACGGAACACCCATTTTCCGTACCGATCCATCCATCGACATCATCCAAGGCGGCGGCCCCAACAACACCTCTGGCCCTGGCTACACCATTGATGATGAAGGCGGAAAGTTCTCGTACACGCCTGGCGACCTGGTGATGGCCCGTTCAAGTGGCGCCAACTCAGGTGGTGCACAGTTCTTCTTTGCCACCGGCGACAAGACCTCGTTGCTCGATAGCCAAGGCACGTACGTGACCTTCGGTCATGTCACCAACGACGCCAGCCTCAAGGTATTGCAAGCAATCATTGCTCTCCACAAGGCCGACAACAGCGGCATGGGCGGAGCTCCCAGCCGTACTGTCACCATCAATTCGGTCATCATCACCGAATCCTGATCTCAGCGTTATGCCCCTGGCCGCAGTGCGGTTAGGGGCAACGCAGGGTCGGTTGTTAGCCTCGCAGGAATACTTTTCTGGAGGTTTGAAATGAACAAGGTCGGTATTTGCGGATCAGGAATCATGGGCTCGGGTCTTGCCGAGGTCGCAGCAAAAGCTGGTTACACCGTTGTTGTGCGCTCACGTAGCGCCGCTTCTGCTCAAGCAATGATTACTTCCATCGAGAAGGGTCTCGATAAGCAATTGCAGCGCGAGAAGATCACCGCCGAAGACAAGGCCGCCATTCTTGGTCGTTTGTCGGCAACTGACAAAATCTCTGACCTTGCTGACTGCGATCTTGTCATCGAATCAGTAGTAGAAGACCTTGAAGTGAAGAAGGCGCTTTTCGTTGAACTCGACAAAGCCGTCAAGCCCGGTGCAATTCTCGCAACAAACACCAGCACTTTGCCCGTAGTGGAAATGGCCATGGCAACTGGTCGTCCTGACAAAGTGTGCGGTATTCACTTCTTTAACCCTGCAACCGCAATGCCATTGGTCGAAGTTGTTCGCCCCATCACCGCATCAGACGAAACCATCGCTGCTGCAAATGAATTCACCGCTAAGTGCGGAAAGAACGGCGTGCAAGTGAAGGACCGTGCAGGGTTCATTGTGAATGCACTGTTGTTCCCATACCTCAACAACGCCATCCGTATTTGGGAAACAGGCACCGCATCAATGGAAGACATTGACACCGCTATGAAGGGCGGATGCAACTTCCCTATGGGGCCATTCGCATTGCTCGACCTTGTTGGTCTTGACACATCGCTTTCCATTCTTGAAGCGCTGTACGCAGAATTCGCTGATCCGAACTATGCAGCCGTACCAACACTGCGTCGTCTCGTTGCTGCAGGAAAGCTTGGCCGTAAGAGCGGCGAAGGCTTCTACAAGTACTAAGCCAACACATGCAGCCACCCACTGAATGTCGGTGGTCATTTCCATCGCATGAACAATGGGATCACAACGATGACATTGTTGCGATTGGTGCAGATTTAGAACCAGACACATTGCTGTATGCCTATGCGCACGCCATGTTTCCCATGTTCATTGATAAACGACACACGCAGTTGGGTTGGTGGAGTCCGCCCATGCGCGGAATTATTCCGTTGCATAACTTTCACTTGTCACGCTCCACACGAAAAAGTGCTCGTTCATTTTTGTGCACCGTGAACACAGCATTTGAAGACGTGATGTTGGCATGCGCCAATGAGCACACCGACGGCAATTGGATTGACTCGCATTTCATCAGTGCCTACAACGAATTGCATCGGCTTGGTCATGCTCACAGCGTGGAGGTGTGGGACCTCAATCACCGTCTGGTGGGTGGTGTGTACGGGGTGCGCATCAACAATTTCTTTGCCGGTGAATCCATGTTCCATCGGGTCACCGACGCCTCAAAGGTGGCATTGGGGTTCCTAGTGGATCTCATGATTCTCGATGGCATGACTTTGTTTGATACCCAATGGCTCACCGACCACTTGGAAACCCTTGGAGCCATTGAGGTTCCTCGGGACACATACCGAGAATTGTTGGCCGAAGCGATTGCCCCGTAGTTCTCGTGGGAACACGGGAAAGCCCTTGCCATACTTGACGCGTGACTGAAGCGAATACCCCCCGCCGCGACGACCCATGGCTGATGCGCACCTATTCGGGCCACTCAACGGCTGCAGCATCGAACCAGCTCTACCGCACCAACTTGGCCAAGGGTCAAACGGGTCTGTCCATTGCTTTCGACCTCCCAACACAAACGGGCTACGACCCAGACCACGTGTTGGCCGCAGGTGAGGTGGGCAAAGTAGGTGTGCCAGTTGCGCACATCGGTCATATGCGCACCCTTCTCGATTCCATTCCTCCCGGCAAGATGAACACGTCCATGACCATCAATGCCACTGCTGCATGGATGCTCTCGTTGTACGTTGCCAATGCGCGCGCACAAGGCGTTGAGTCACGCGAGCTTCGTGGCACCACTCAGAACGACATCGTGAAGGAATACCTTTCCCGAGGCACATACATTTTCCCTCCAGCACCGTCGAAGCGACTCATTGTTGACATGGTGGCGTGGTGTGCACAAAACGCTCCGAAGTGGAACCCTATGAACGTGTGCTCGTACCACTTGCAAGAAGCAGGCGCCACGCCTGTTCAGGAAATCGCCTTCTCACTTGCCACCGCAGTCGACGTACTCGACGCAGTGCGCGCGAGTGGTCAAGTCAGCGACGACCAGTTCGATCAAGTATTTGGCTCCATTTCTTTCTTCGTGAATGCAGGAATTCGCTTCATTGAAGAAGTGTGCAAACTGCGCGCTTTCACCGAGTTGTGGGACCGCATTGGTCGCGAGCGTTATGGCGTAAAAGACGCAAAAGCACGTCGTTTCCGATACGGAGTGCAGGTGAACTCACTCGGTCTTACCGAAGCGCAACCGGAGAACAACGTGCAGCGCATCGTGTTGGAGATGTTGGCTGTTACTTTGTCGAAAAATGCGCGCGCACGAAGTGTGCAGTTGCCCGCATGGAACGAGGCGCTTGGTTTGCCACGTCCGTGGGATCAACAGTGGGCATTGCGCATGCAGCAGGTTCTTGCATTCGAATCCGATTTGTTGGAATACGACGACATCTTCGACGGATCAAAGGTCATCGAATCTCGTACTGCCGAGCTGCGCGACGCAGCCTGGGCAGAACTTGAAGAAGTGCTCTCCATGGGTGGCGCGTTCGCGGCCGTCGAAGAATTGAAGGGACGCCTTGTTCGTTCAATGGCCGAGCGCACTCGACGCATTGAGTCCGGCGAACAAATCGTCGTGGGCATGAACTCGTTCACCGAAACCGAGGAAAG
>CAYSPE010000016.1:8268-13472 GCA_964432845.1 uncultured Bifidobacterium sp. | reverse complement strand
ATGGAAGTGGTGTACAGCGGTATTCGTCTCACACCGGAGCAAATTGTTGCCAGCGCTCGTGACGAAGATCCAGATGTGGTGGGCTTGTCCATTCTCTCGGGTTCACACCTGCAATTGGTCCCCGATGTTGTTCGCCGCCTACGTGCCGAGGGTGTCGATTCACCTGTCATCGTTGGCGGAATCATCCCCGAAGTCGACCGTGACCGCCTCATCAATCAAGAAGGTGTCGCAGCGGTGTACACACCGAAAGACTTCGACATTGCTCGCATCATGAAAGAAGTGGCCGAACTGGCCGCTGCTCATCGCGCCGAATAATTCAACCTCAAATTGTTCGGCGACGACGGCGACGAATTTGGGTGGGCAATAACAGACCCAGAATCACAGCAAGTGTGATGGGGACTGCAATCAGAATTTTTGCTGTCGTAGACAGCCGTTGTGGAGAGCCAACCAATACACCCACCGCAAACTTGCTGTCCTTGCCGTTTGCATCTTTTCCGATCAACGCAATGCGATGCTTTCCGCCATGAATATTTTTGGGTAGTGAGAAGCGACCCTCGAATGTTCCGTTATCACCAACTTTCAGAGTGCCTAGAAGAGTTGGTGTTGAGAACATCCATACCGCTACTTCGCTGCCCTGATCAAAACCATTTGCTTTCACCATCACGTTTGATCCGCTGTCGAGCAATACCATGCCGTTCTCATCAAGCGGAAGAACATTGCCATTCGAATCAACTGCAGCAACTGTGACAGACAGGCCACCTGCGGTGACAACAAGAGTGTTGTTCACTCGTGTTGTGGTTCCTTCGACGAGTTGACCATCAACTTCAACAGCGCCCTCGCCCGTTGCCACTTCAGCAATCGCTGGCGCGGAAGCTGCAGTAGCAGCCTTTTCTACAAGAGTTGTCGTCGTTGACGTTGATGTTGGGGTTGCCGATGCCACGACACCTGGAGTTGTGGTGGTAGTGACGGTGGCAACCTGAGATTGAGATTGCTGAACTGCAACTGAGAATGTAACGGTTGCAGTTGTGGATTGAGATCCGAATGAAGCATCTGAAGCTTTAGTGACTTTGATGAGGCATGTTCCGGCGACTCCTGCAAGCAAACTCCCTGCCGACACTGTGCAGGTAGTTGTGCCGCCTGAGATTACTTCGTATGTAATTGCACCAGATCCCGATCCACCAGTCACCGTGATAGCCAAGGGTTGTCCCACAGTTCCAGAGGTTGATGTCACTGAAAGTGCTGGCTGTGTTCCTTGACCAAACGTGACAACCGTTTCTGCAGATGACTCTGACAAATACGTGGAGTCAGACGCTTTCGTTGCAGTGATCTTGCATGTTCCTGTAGAGGTAACAGTCAATGTTGACCCAGAAACTGAGCAACCACTTGCAGTACCTGCACTTGTGACTGCATAAGAAACTGACCCAGTTCCCGTGCCACCCGACGAAGTGAGAGAAAGAGACGAACCAGCAGTACCGCTGGTCGACGTCAAAGTCAAAGTGCTTTGACTTGCTTTGCTGATATTGAAAGTGACGTCACGAGTGGCACTACCTAACGCTCCAGTTGCAGCTGCGGTTGCACGAACAACGCAGTTACCCCCGCCGCTGTAAGTGAGCACAGCTGACGACGCACCGACGGTGCACGTAGATGTTGTGTGCGAGACCACTGAATAACTAATCGACGCGCCGCCTAATGCAGATGCAAGCGCAGTGGGCGTGGCAGGTGAATCCGTGGTCAACAAACTTGTACTGGGCGACCATGACACAGCTTGTGGACTCAAATAACGGACAACAACAATTCCACTGCCGCCATTTCCGCCACTTCCCAAGTAACCCGACTGCCCGCCACCGCCGCCACCGGTATTGGCTGCACCGTCGTAACCAGAACAGCACGTGCCATTGACTCCGCGGCCGCCATACGTTGCGGAGTTTCCGCCACCGCCTAAGCCACCACCGCCAGCGAGTCCTGACTGTGCACAGTTACCAGTGCCTGCACCGCCACCACCGCCGCCGTAGTACTGCATGGTTCCGGTTTGAATATCTGAACCAACACCAGCACCACCTCTGCTGCCTGTTGACGTGTTATCAGTTGCTCCCGACGAAACATTGTTTCCTTGCGTTCCAGGGGCTGATGCTCCGCCGCCGCCAGCGCCGCGTTGGCAATACCCGTTGGCAATGCCAGCCGCACCAGCAAAAAGTCCGCCACCCGATGAGCCAGCTAGTCCGGTGCCTGGCGACGCGAAGCCTGAATACGACTTGATTGCACCTCCACCGCCGCCGGCTGTATTTCCAAATGCTGACGATGTACCACCGGCTGTTCCACTTGCAGGCGATACTGACGGAGAAAGCGTTAGCAAACCACCAATTCCGCCTGCGCCAACAACAATGTTGTAGTTGGTTTCAGCAGTAACTGTTGCTGTTCCGGTCAGCACCTGGCCGCCACCGCCGCCAGATCCACCTGCTTGGTCGGCCCATGCAGCACCGCCGCCACCACCGGCTCCAACGATGAGGTAGTCAACCGAGGTAACGCCCGTTGGCGTTGTGAAAACCGTTGTTCCGGTTGAGGTGAATGAATGGACGGTGTACAAGTTGCCGCCTGACGAATACGTGGTGATTGTTCCACCAGCGCCACCCACAGCATTTGCTGTTGTTGCAGCAAACGGAAGAACACAGGTTGCAACTGCAAAAGTTGTGGCTGCTACCGCAGCACGAGAAGCGATTCGACGCAATGAACGAAGTGGGTTCAGCAACATTCCGTAATTATAAAGAGTCAACTACTTTTCCTGCCGGATAATGGAATGTATTTCAGCAAAATGGTGTTGCACTTGCCATGAGCATTTACGCAACTTCTATTTCTCGTCTTGATGGTTCTTCCAACGCACTCGCATTTGGTGAGGGCAAGGTCACACTTCTTGTCAATGTGGCCAGCAAGTGCGGTCTCACTCCGCAATACGAAACCTTGGAGAAGTTGCAGCAGCAATATGCATCGCGTGGCTTCACAGTGATCGGAGTTCCGTGTAACCAATTTCTTGGACAAGAACCTGGCACCGCCGAAGAAATTCAATCATTCTGTAGCACCACGTACGGAGTGTCTTTCCCACTGACTGAGAAGATCGATGTCAACGGTGAAAACCAGCACCCGCTCTACACCGCACTCACACCTGTTGCTGATGCCGAAGGTGTCAACGGCGACATTCGCTGGAACTTTGAAAAGTTCCTCATTGGTCGTGATGGTTCAGTAGTTGCTCGATTCCACCCAAAGACTGCGCCCGATGCTCCAGAGGTCATCTCTGCCATTGAAGCTGCGCTCTAAAGTCACCGGGTATGAATTTCTCATCCATTAACTACATCGGCATTGTTGTTGCCACTATCGCTGGCTTTGTTGTTGGTGGGTTGTGGTTCAGTCCCAAAACCTTCTTTCCCATGTGGTGGAAACTCATGGGAAAGACCGCTGGCGAAGATCCTGGTGCGGGCCAGAGCATGGGAACAGTCTTTGGAGCGTTAGTTGCTGCACAAATTGTGCAGTCCTTTGCACTCACTGCGGCTATTAGTGGCTTCTATGAAAATGCGTCTGTACTGCAAGGTGCAGGGACTGGCGCACTTCTCGGAATCGGTATAGCTGCATCAGCGTCGCTCACACACCGCATGTTCTCAGGTATTGGAAAGAACGCATGGAAAGTGTGGGCCATTGAAGTGGGCAACGACATCGTTGCTTTGGCTGTGATGGGTGCCATCATCGCCGCCATTCTCTGACGGCAATTATTTATGCGCGCTCGCGCGCAATAAACGAGTCGAGGGCTGGACTACTTTCAAAACTCGTAATCAGTGCGTAACGAGGGAAGTTGTGGTTGTGCACCACAACGTGCCACAAGCGCTGGGTATCCACGACAAAGCGTGAGCCTTTTGGCAACGGCACTCGGCGCTCGGTTGAAGGATCAGGAAGTCCGTCTGGTCCGTTGTCCATGAGCAACATGTAACTGTCAGGACTATCGGTGAGTTCTACCCAAGAACGAACAACCCACCCTTCGTCTTCAGGATTGAAGCGGTTGTTGTCATCGCGATGGATAGAACGCATTGCTTGTTCACGGTCTTGTGGTTCCAACTTAATGATGCGAACGCGTCCGAAGTTTGCTCCAACTGACGACACGTAATTTTTCAACGTGGGAGCTAATTCGGCATTTGATGTCCAGATGGCATCTTTGTCTGTTTTGCCTTTATCCCAGAAGCCTCGACAATCAAGTTCGCCATCTGCTGAAGCGAGCGGAGCGAAGTTGGTATCGCCACCACTCTTCCAATCGAAATATTCGAGCGATTCCCATTCATGCTGCGGCACATCGAACGGCGCTGGCTTCAACGCAACGAATCCGGTGTCGGCGAGACACTCGAGTCGTTTGTGGTCGGTGTGCAATGGAATTGCTACGGACCAGTGTTCAAGCGTTGGCCAAAAGGGAGTGCTCATGTCATCAGTGTAAAGAATGTAGGAATGCCTAATTCGATCACGGTGGCATGGTGGTAGTGGCACCAATTGGCACGAACCCGTTGCTGGGTGGCAGTTTGAGTGCTGTGCCAGCAGGCACACGATCGGGATTCTTGATTCCGTTGATTTCTACGAGAGCTGGTGCGCTGAGATTGAAACGTTGCGCAATGCTGAAGAGAGATTCGCCCGATTGAACAACGTAGGTGCGTAATTCACCTGTAGCGATGGTGGTTGTTGTTTTCACCACGGCCACCGTTGTGGTGGTTGATGACGAGTCTGCTTTGTTGCCACCATCGGTGAGAAGACCCGAAATAACAGCGAGAAATGCGAAAACACACGTGCTCCACAACAGGTACATGTGGAGACGAGTGCGCAAGAACATTGCTTCCATGTTATGTCAGTGCTCCACATGGTGAACGTCTCACCTAGTGCCCTAGCCTCTATCTCCGATGATTACCGAGACTCGCACGTACCCCGGCGCCCGACGTCCCGATCGCACCTATCGCCACGAGGCAGATGGTGTTGGTCTTGCCGTGTATGAATGGGGCCGTGAATCCGACCCCGTGGTGTTCATGGTGCACGGAGGTTCAGACTTCGCAGGGACTTTCGACGTGTTCGCACCCCTTATCGCTGCTGGCGGATGGCGCGTGGTGGCGTGGGATGCTCGCGGTCATGGTGACAGCGACCATGCAGCTCTGTACAGCTGGGAAGCCGACATTCGCGATGCACTT
>CAYSPE010000016.1:0-8258 GCA_964432845.1 uncultured Bifidobacterium sp. | reverse complement strand
GATGGGTCACATTACAGACGAACCAGTGCCCGTGGTTGCCCATTCAAAAGGTGGCGCGTTCATGATGCAGTTGCTCGATGGCAGCCCCTATCGAGCATCAAAAATGGTCAACATCGATGGCATGCCCAGCAAGCGACGCATGCCAGACGTGCCCGACCATGATCAAACCCGAATCCTTGCTGGAGATGTGGCCAAGTGGCTCGATTATCGCCACATTGCTCACAGCGCAGAACGCAAGCCAGGAACATTTGAAGAACTTGCACAGCGTCGCGCGGCAATGAATCCACGCCTATCCATTGAATGGCTCGAGTACCTCGTCACCATCGGCGCACGACAAGACGAAGATGGTTGGCGTTGGAAACTTGACCCCACCATGCGCTTTGGTGGATTCGGTCCATGGCATGCCGAACAAAGTGCGTTGAGAATGGTGTCGCTCACAATTCCATTCCTCGGCATCTTGGGAACCGTTGATGAACCCATGGGTTGGGGAGCTCGTGCTCGCGATCTACAGCCATGGATTCCTGCAGGTGGTCGACTTGAAGTAATGGAAGGCATTGGACACTTCATTCATATTGAAGACCCTGACCGCGTCAGCAAGATGGTGTTGGAGTTCTTGTCATGAGCATTTCTTACTTGCAACACAATCGCATCTCACTTGCTCTTCATACCGTTCGCGAAGGAACCGGGCGACCACTGCTCTTGTTACACGGTTTGGGCGAAGATGCATCACGCATGGCACAAGTACCACTGCAGTGGAACGGCCCTATTTTCGCTCTTGATTTCACTGGTCACGGCAAATCCACTATTCCCAATGGTGGTGGTTACAACGCCGAAGTACTCATGGCCGATGTTGACATTGCTCTTCGTCATATTGGAGAGCCCGTCACCATTCTCGGACGTGGTCTAGGTGGCTACGTTGGATTTCTCATTGCCTGCGGACGAGCATCTCTTGTTCGCGGTCTCGTCATCACCGATGGGCCCGGACTTGCAGGCGGTGCAAGTAACACTGTGTCAACCACTGAAATTGCATCCGTCGGCAAGCGAAACGGCGCCACCCCAGACCCTTGGGCATTAATTGAGTTGTCGCGCGATTCACGACCAGCGAGCTACGTGTTGAGTTTTCTGCGACTCGCCATCGCCAATTCAGGTATGGAAGAGCCAGTTGCCATCTCCACAAAGGTATCTCCAAAGTGGATTGATGCCCTAAAACCAGAGGCTGGGGTAATTACAGATATCTCCGTGCAAGAAGCACTTGATATGTACGCCGAGCTCTAGAACTCTCGTTGCGTTACGGCACTCGCAAGTGCAATGAGTTCGTTGTACGCAGCGCCTGCAAGGTTTTTCTGCTGCAAAGACTGCACTGCATCGTGATGCAACTGTTGAATGCGAGACTCCATAAAACTGACGGCTCCTGTTGCAAGTACCGCTTCTTGCACCTGTTCTACGTCGACAGATGAATCACCAATTGTGTTGAGAATGTGTCGTTGTGATTCGGATGCGTTTTCCATTGCATATGCAAGCAGCGGTGTGCGTTTCCCTTCGATGAAGTCGCCGCCTACGGGCTTTCCCGTAATTGATGCATCGCCAAAAGCGCCCAACAAATCATCACGTAATTGAAACGCTTCGCCCAATGGGAGCGCGTAGGAAGAGAGCATGGGCATTAACTCATGGCCACGCTGATCATTTGCCGCAACGGCTCCAATGTGGAGTGGGCGCTCGATGGTGTATTTCGCAGTTTTATAAATGGTGACTAGTTGAGCATCGTGAGCACCGATTGATCGACGAGCCGACATCACAGTGTCGAGGTATTGACCGATATTCATCTCGAGACGAAGTTCGTGCCAGAGCAAACGCGCTGCCACAGACAAGGAGTCCATGAGGGCATCTGACATGACATAGGTGATATCGCCTATCAATGTGGCAACGCCTTCCCCGAAGCGACGCGACTCACCGGCCCACTTTCTTGATTCATGCATGTGAGTCATTCGAACATGCGTGGTTGCATTGCCCCGGCGGGTATGTGCATCATCAATGACGTCGTCATGAAATAGCGCAAACGCGTGTAGCAGTTCAACTGCTGCACCAATGTGATCAGGTTCGACAGCACTCTCTGATCCTCCAGCAGCAATCCATCCCCAATGAACGAACTGAGGGCGCAATCTCTTGCCACTGCTTGCGAGTAGTGCAATCTCGTCAAAGACAACTGATAACTGCGGATCTACAGCCGACCATCGAGCGCGTTGGTCGGTGATTGCATTCTCGAGAACTGAGTTAACGCGTTGAATGATGGAGGAAGACGAGGTCATTCGTCGTCGTCTTCCTCTTCGTACTCGTCGTCCTCAAAATCTTCGTCGTCTTCGTAGTTCTCAGTGGAGCCCAATTCAGCAACCAATGAATCAACGGTCATTTGGGCTGCCGCAATTCGCTCGTTGCACCAATTAATGAGATAAGAAGCACGTTCAACCTTGGTGGCCAATACGTCGACATCAACCGAATTGGAATCGAGTTCGGACAAGATGCTTTCTACTTCGCGCATTGCATCTGCGTATCCGGTTGGTTCGTTTGGCTGATTCTTCTTGGTTCCCATTATGAGATGCCTTCCACTGTGCTGGTAATAGTTCCGTCGGCTACCACGGTGGTGATGGTGTCGCCTGCGTGTACATCGTTCTTAGAGCGCACCACATTGCCGTCGCTTGTGCGAGTGATGCTCCAACCTCGCGCCATGGTGGTGACGGGGTCGAGCAAACGCAACGAAGCAGCGTTCATAACAAGCCGCTGCTTTTGCTTATCTAATGCGACTGCGGGTCGAGTGCGCAAACGCTCTACAGCCAACGCAATTCGGCTTCGGGCGCGAACAAGCGAGTTTTCCGTGACTTGGCGAAGCCGGTCTGCTGAATACGACAAATCTCCCAAGAAATCTTCAACGATTGAAATAACCGCTTGAGCACACGCAGTGGGAGTTTTGTTCGAAGTGTGAGCAACTAGGTCAGCAATGCTCGTATCAATTTCGTGTCCGATACCTGTGAATACTGGGTGTGCGCATTGTGAGATAGCCACCGCGATGGCCTCGTCGTCAAAAGTTGCAAGATCGCCCTTCGAACCTCCACCACGCATCAGCAACACAAGATCGATATCGGTGCGCTTGGAAAAACCATTGATTGCCTTGACAATTTGCGTCACCGCATACTCGCCTTGCACACGCACATCGGTGAACGACACAGAAAATCCGATTCCTGATTCAAGAAGATGTTGTTGCGCATCGGCCCATCCGGCTGCGGTACTAGAAGAAACGACGCCAAGTCGGAGGGGAACTAATGGCACTTCTTTGCGCTTATTGATTTTGTCTACACCTTGCTCTAACAACTTGCGAATGAGCTCTTCACGTTTTGCAGCAAGGTCACCAGCGGAGAATTGCGTGTCAATATCAGTAGCAACAAGTGAGAGCTTGCCGAACGGCGCGTAGTAATCGGGCCGACCATACAAACGAACTTTGAGACCGTCTCTTAACTCAATTCCGCTATTACGCATTTTGGCTTGGATGCCCTTAAGGGGACCTGCCCAAATATTGACATTGACTTGGGCCTTGCCTTTTTCGGCCTTCTCAACAATGGAGAAGTAGGCGTGCGGATTTGGTCGTTTGAAACCTTCAATCTCGCCTTCAATCCATACACCACCGTCAAACGATGTTTTCATGACTTCGTTGAGCACGGCAGAAAACTGACTAACCGAGAATGACGGGACACCGTCTATGAACTCAATTTCGGTAGGCATTACGACAACTCTAGATAGTTGGTGAGTCAAGTCCGAAGGAACCACCAGCGCGAACTTGAGAGGCGTACATCCCATCGAGCAACATGAGTTCGTCGTGGGTTCCTTGCTCAACCACTCGCCCGGCATCGAGCACCACAATGCGGTCGGCATCACGAATGGTGGACAATCGGTGGGCAATCACGAAAGCCGTTCGGTCATGCAATGCCGCGTCAAGAGCTTCTTGCACCATTGCCTCATTTTCATTGTCAAGATGACTCGTGGCCTCGTCGAGCACCATGATTGCAGGGTTCTTTAGCAACATACGGGCAATCGCTAGTCGCTGTTTCTCCCCGCCTGACAACCGGTACCCGCGCTCTCCCACCATGGTTTTGTATCCGTCCGGCAATGCAGAAATTGTGGCGTGAATGCGAGCCGCCTCGCATGCGGCCACTACTTCTGCAGGAGTGGCATCTGGACGTGCGTACAACAGGTTCTGCTCGATTGACTCGTGAAACAAATGAGGATCCTGTGAAACAACACCGATTGCATCACGGAGCGAGTCACCCGTGAGATCACGAACATCACGTCCATCTATACGTACAGCACCCGACGACACGTCGTACAAGCGAGAAATAAGTGATGCCATTGTGCTCTTGCCTGAACCGCTTGACCCCACTACTGCCACGGTCTCGCCAGGTGCAACGCGCAAGGTGACGCCCTTAAGTACATCCACATTCGGATCGCTCTTGGACGAACCAGGTGTTTCGAGGGACGCAATAGAAACGGACGAAGCCTCGGGGTAATGAAACACAACATTGTCGAATTCAATTTCACCGCGAGGATCAATCAAATCAACCGCGCCGGGTCGATCAAAAATTGCAACTGGTGCATCAAGAACTTCAAACACTCGATCAAATGAAACGAGTGCCGTCATTACTTCAACACGAGCGTTGGTGAGACCAGTGAGAGGTTGATAAATGCGCTGCACCAAAGTGGCCATAGCGACAAGGGTTCCCGAGGTAATTGTGTTTGAGAGAACAAGATGTGCGCCAATTCCGTAAATAGCTGCGGCACTCATTGCACCCACTAGGCCAAGTGCAACGAAGAAGACTCGACCGTACAACGCAGCCTTAATTCCCATATCGCGCACACCAGCCGCGCGTCCAGCGAAAGTGTCTACTTCACGTTGACGGCGACCAAATAACTTCACAATCATTGCGCCAGCAACGTTGAACCTCTCACTCATTTGAGCGTTCATCTCTGCGTTGTATTCCATCTGGCGTTGCGCGAGGCCACCCAATTTCATGCCCACACGTTTTGCTGGTGCAATGAAAAGTGGTAGTACGAGCAACGCAAGAACTGTGAGGCGCCATTCAAGGGCCACCATGACCGACAACGTAGTAATGAGAACCACAATGTTGGAGACCACACTTCCCAGTGTGGACGTCACCGCGTTTTGAGCACCAATGACATCATTGTTCAACCGACTTGTGAGCGCGCCAGTTTGAGTGCGAGTGAAGAAAGCAATTGGCATTTGTTGCACTTTGTCGAATAGCGCAACTCGGAGGTCATAAATAAGACCTTCACCAATGCTGGCACTCAACCAACGCTGCGTAATGGCCAAGACCGCATCACCAAGTGCGGCAAGCACCAGAACAATGGCAAGGCGCGTAATGAGACTGCCGTTGTGCTGCGGGATCGCCCTATCCAAGATGGAACGAAACAACAATGGTGGAGCTAGACCCAAAATGGCCGCTCCCACAATGGCTCCGAGGAACCCCAATATTTTCCAGCGATACGGCTGAGCAAATCTCCACACACGGCGCAAGGATTCACGTTTGACGCGTGCCCCCTTCACCGCGTGCGCATCGCCCGGCAGCATCATATGAGGTCCCATTCGCACGGGTAAGAGGCTACGGGCGAACCTGCCCCTAGTGTCATACGGGTGTTACGTCGCCTCGGAATTACAGCTTCACTCTTGTTCATAGTGGCGGCCTGCGGGTCCGGATCTACATCCAGCACTTCCACCAAAGCACCTGCGTCCACCACCAACTCCACCCCAGCAACTGGTGGCACTATCAAGTGGACAAAATGCGACAACCTTGATGAAACCTCCACAATCAAGTGCGCTCGCTTTGATGTGCCGTACGACTACAAAAATCCATCCATTGGTCAGTTCTCTCTCAAGGTGGTCATGCGGCCTGCTACCGACCCGAAGCGACGCGTTGGTTCCATGCTCGTCAACCCCGGCGGTCCAGGTTTTGGTGGTTCGTACTTGGTCACCAATGCCGACAGTTATTTCAGTAGCGACTTGCTTGATCGTTTCGACGTTGTGGCCTGGGACCCTCGCGGTACAGGAGAGTCAACGCCATTTGTTGATTGTGTGAGCGATTACGACAAATACTTCACCACTGACCCAACGCCTGACAACGAGGTACAACACCAAGCCCTCATTGATATTTCAAGAGCTTTTGCTGATGAATGCGAAACCCATAGCGGAAAGATTCTTCCCTACATTTCCACTAACAACACGGTGCGCGATATGGATCGCATCCGCGCTGCACTGGGTGAAACAAAAATTACATATTTTGGTTTCTCATACGGCAGCGAGCTTGGTGCAACGTGGGCAACCATGTTCCCCACCACCGTGCGAGCCGCGGTTCTCGATGGCGCTGCAGATCCGAACGCTGACTACATGGAGGGTGGACTCCAACAAGCTGCCGGCTTTGACAAAGAGCTTTCAGTATTCCTTGCGCGTTGCTCTGCAGACCCTGAGTGTTACTTCCACAACGGCGGTAAAGCAGAAGCAGCTTTTGATGCGCTCATGGAGAAGATCGACAAGAAGCCAATTGTGGTTTCAAAAGACCGCACACCGGTCAATCAAGCAGTTGCCTTCACCGCAGTTTCTCAAGCCATGTATTCCTCCACCATGTGGTCTCAACTTGAAATGGCTTTGGCCAATGCTCAAAAAGGCAATGGTCGAGGGCTACTCGACTTGTACGACCAGTACTACCAACGCAAAGGTGACGGAACCTACGGCAATGAGCTTGAAGCATTCAATGCCATTTATTGCCTTGACGACCCGGGCCCAATGACCGTGAAAGATACAGATGCGTATCTTCCTGCATTTAAGAAAGCAGCGCCTCGCATGTGGCCTGGTTTCACTGGGGGTTACGGCTGTGTGTTCTGGCCAGCTAAGCCAGACCTTCGCATCAAAATCACAAGTAAGGGTGCGGGACCGATTGTTGTAGTGGGTACTACTGGTGATGCGGCCACTCCGTTGAAGAGCACCCGCAAGATGGTGGAAGCACTTGAGGACGGACGGCTTCTCATTGTCACCGCCGACCGACACACTGGTTATGGCGAGAACAACTGCGTCACAACTGCCGTTGATAATTACCTCATCACCACCAAAGTCACTTTCCGCGAAAAGGCGTGTTAATGAACCAGCCCAACGTTGTGCTCATTAACTGTGACGACCTTGGGTATGGCGACCTTGGTTGCTACGGATCTACCCTCAACAAAACTCCCGCGCTAGATCAATTGGCCGCGGAAGGCATTCGGTTTACTTCCTTTTATCAAGGTTCCCCCGTGTGTTCACCATCACGAGGAGCACTGCTCACTGGCTGTTTCCCTCCGCGTATTGGCTTTGGCTCGTTTGAAGGAATGCCTGTTCTCTTTCCAGGACAAGCCGTAGGTTTGCCGCCCACAGAAATCAGCATCGCCCGCCTATTGCGTACCGCTGGATACCGAACACAAATGGTGGGCAAATGGCATTGCGGCGATCAAGACGAATTTCTCCCAACCAATCACGGCTTTGAGCACTACTTCGGATTGCCCTACAGCAATGACATGGGAAGACAAAAGAACCACCCCGATGTGATTCCGATGCCACCACCACTTCCATTGCTGATGGATGGCGAAGTGGTGGAACAACAACCAGATCAAAGTTCGTTGACAGAGCGGTATGTGCAGGAAGCCGTGAAGTTCATTCGCGATGCGCAACATGAACCGTTCTTTTTGTATCTCGCGCACATGTACGTGCACGTTCCCATTTATGTGAAGGACGAGTATCTCGCCAACTCACAAAATGGTCCGTATGGCGCAGCAGTTGAATCAATCGACTGGGCCACCAAAGTAATCATGCGCGAACTGCAAGCTCTGGGGCTCGATGACAACACCATCGTTATTTTCACAAGCGACAACGGCTCACTTGCAGAGCGCCCCATCTATGGCACTGATGTGCCAAGCGGAGGCAGCAACGGAGCATTGCGTGGCAGCAAAGCACAAACCTGGGAAGGCGGCCTACGCGTTCCGGCAATCGTGCGATGGAAAAAGATGGTGAAACCTGGCCAAGTGAACGACATGCTCCTCACTTCAATGGATTTGTATCCAACATTGGCCTCGCTCTGTGGTGCTCAGGTACCCACTGATCGCATCATTGACGGAAAAGACGTGACCGACATTTGGTTGGGTACTCACCATGAAAGCCCACACTCAACATTTCC
>CAYSPE010000015.1:0-32321 GCA_964432845.1 uncultured Bifidobacterium sp. | reverse complement strand
GGGAATTCCTCAACACATTCTCGATGCGGCGCCACAATCACCGTGGATACATCCGGTCTCAACATTCACGCCACATGGAGATCTTTTTGTTGATGTTCCTTCGAGACATCGCGCACTTGAGCCACTGGTAGATGGAGGTTCCGTTCTTGATATTGGTTGCGGTGGTGGACGCGCCGCATTTGGGTTAACGCCACCTGCCACGCATGTGATTGGCGTTGATCATCAACAAGGAATGCTCGATGTTTTCGCTGATCAAGCACAGCAGCGCAACGTTACGTATGAAACAGTTCTCGGCGATTGGCCCGACGTTGCACGTGAAACTCCCCAGGCAGACGTAGTGATCTGTCACCATGTGTTCTACAACGTGCAAAATCTTGCACCATTTGTACACGCGCTCTCATCGCACGCTCGCAAACGCGTGGTGGTGGAAATTCCCACACTGCATCCCTTGTCGTCTTTGTCGCCATTGTGGAAAGAGTTCTGGAATCTTGATCGCCCCATATCGCCAAGTTCGCTTGACGCTCTCGAGCTCGTTCGTGCGCTCGGTTACAACGCACATCACGAAGAATTCGTTCAGGAAACTCCGGTGCGACCGGTCACCGATACCGACGTGGAATTCACACGCATTCGCCTCTGTCTGCCCGCAGACCGCGATGACGACATTCGCGCATACATGGAGGCCCATCCTGTCACGCAACGTCATCTCGCCACCATCTGGTGGGACGTGTAACCAGACATTCCAAACTTTCCGTACTTTCTCCACCAGGCACACATATTCGTCGCAAGAAACCGACGAGAGGATGTTGTACCGTGGCATTAACTATTGAGAGCAAGCATCATTTGCACACCCAACTGGAGCTCATCATGGACAAAGAAGCAGCAGTCACAATGATGGAAGCCATTCCACCGTTCGACTGGAGCGAGGTGGCTCTCAAAAACGACATCGACTCTGCAATCGACAAGCAAACAATTGCATTTCAAAAAGAAATACACGATCAAACAAAGAGCATGATCAAGTGGGTCATTGGCGGCAACTCAGTACTGATTGCGGCATTCGCAGCCATAATGTCCGCGCTAGTTATTTTCGTGAGGTGAGTTAATCGCCCCAGTGGCGCTGCTCGAGGAACGGATCGCCATACATGTGGTACCCGTTTCGTTCCCAAAACCCAGGAACATCTTCTTTCATTACTTCAAGTCCGCGAAGCCATTTTGGTGATTTCCAGAAGTACAAATTTGGAATCAACAAACGCACCGGACCGCCGTGAATTTCTTCCAGTGGTTGGCCATCAAATTCCCATGTCACTAACGCGTTGTCGAGCATTGCATCTGCAAGTGGCACGTTCGCGGTGTAGCCAAACTCGGCGTGACCCATGAGGTGCGTCGCACCTTCTTGAATTCCGGCTTCATTCAAAATGTCGCGAACACGCACACCGCGCCATTTTGTATCGAACTTTGACCACTTGGTGACGCAGTGAATGTCCGTCACAATGTCGACCGTGGGCATTGAAGTGAGTTCATCAAATGTGAGCGTGTAAGGCTTCTTCACCAAACCGCCCACCGCAAGATTCCATTCACCTGGTGCATACGTAGGCACATCACCCACGTGCAACACAGGAAAACGATCGGTGAGGTATTGGCCTGGAGGCAAGCGATTGGGGTCGTACCCGCGCTCGGCAACTTGCTTTCGATTCAGTTCAAAGAAACTCACGTGCACATTCTGCCGTCACATCGCACCACTACCGTGTGCTCATGCCCATCTATCTCATTCGCCATGCCAAAGCCGGTAGCAGATCAACATGGGAAGGCGACGACAGGGACAGGCCCCTCGTAGCCGATGGCCGCAAACAGGCCAATGGGCTCGCAGTTTTGTTGGCACCGTTGCAGCCCAGTGTTTTGCTATCAAGTCCGTATTTGCGTTGTATTCAGACCTTGGAACCGCTGGGCGAAGCATGCGGACTCACAGTGAACATTGAGCCACGCATCGAGGAGGACTCCCCACTCGAACGATCACTCGCGGCACTGGAGGATGCACCCGACAACGCGGTGTTGTGCAGCCATGGCGACGTGATCCCCGACGTGTTGAACGGGCTTATTCGACGAGGCATGTTTGTTGATGCCGGCGCACCACTTGCACTTCGCAAAGCTGCAACTTTCATATTGCATCGCGAGAACGGCGTGTTCACGCGCGCTGAATACTGGTCACCACCTAGTGACTAGTTACTTCTGACGCTTGACCGCGGCGTCCACTTCTTTCACGATTGCATTCACAAATGAAGTCACCGACGCTGGTGGCTTCATGTCCATGCATACCTTGAGCTGTGGCTGAGACAACACTGGGTTGTTCAGAAAGCGGAAGTAAACGATGCCAAGGAAGCAGTGAGCGTCGGGGTACTCAGGATCAGCTTTCTGTGCGCGAAGCAAGTCAGTAACGGCGGTAGCCAGAGCAATTTGTTTCACAGACCCTGTCGCGTTGCGAGCTGTGAGAGCCAAAATCCACGAGCGATACGTAAGCGCCTCGGTGTTGTCTGGCTCGAGGTCGAGCACCTTCGTGTATAACTCAATTGCTTTTTGAGGATTTGAGAAATTCAATTGACGAGCACTTGCCAACAAAGTTGAAGTGCTCTGTTCAATTCCTCCAGAGAGCGATTGCCCCGGCAGTCGTTGACCGCTCTGTCGCGCTACAAGCACGCCGGCGCCAACGCCAAACGCCACAACAGCAAGCGCAACCACAAGGCGGCGCTTCCATCTACTTTGTTCTGCGGGCTCTGGTTCTGCGATCCCTTGTAGCTCGCGGGTGATGGCCGCGGCGCGAGCGATGTATCCGTCGCGCAAAGTGGCATAGTCATCTTCATCGATGTCGCCAGCAGTTCGCTCGCGCTCAAGATCGCGCAATGAGTTGAGAAGAAATTGTTGTTCGTCGCGTACCTCGTCGGACATCACACATTGTCCTCGTCGAGTGGGTCGTTGGCCAGCAGCTGCTCAACAAGCGCAACATCTTCATCAGATGCCTCGCCGTAACTAGCTTTCTTCCAACGACGAAAAGCCGACCAGAGTCCTGCCACGGCTATGACAAACACTGCGATGGGCAAAACCCATACGAGTGAATCGATACCAGTGGCACGTGGAACCAAAAGAATCTGTGCTTTGAATGTGTCGGCGATGGACCCAATGATTTGGTCATCGCTCTTCGTGCCGGCCGCAACTTCACGAGCCACTTGTCGGCGGATGGATTCTGCGGCGGAAGCGCGAGAGACATACACACTCTCTCCGTCACAGGTGGGACATGCAATGCGCTTGGTAATGGCATCAATCCGATCGGACTGCGTGAGGGGACCCTTGTCGCGAGTTGCGCCCACTGCAAGCAGGCAGGCAAACAAAACAGCCATCAACACCCACACCGGTTTTGATTTCAGACGCCTCATTGTTCGCTCGCAAACTGTTTCTTCAACTCATTCATACGAGTAGTGAGGAACGAATTGGTGAGCGCGCCAAGAATGCGTAGGCGAACGAATCCGTTTGGATCGATGATCCACGTTTCGGGCACTTTTGCGACACCGAATGAGACAGAAATTGCTCCATCATCGTCACGCACCTTCGGCCATCCACCCCCATTTGTTTCAAAGAATGCCTTCACAGCGGCATCCGAATCATCGTTGATGATCGAATACAACTCCACTGGGTCATCTGAATTCTTTTGCGAATTCCAGAAAGCCACCAACTCTTTGTGTTCTTGACGACATGGCACACAAGTGGAGTTGAAGAAGTTAAAAGCGACCCAACTTCCCTTTCGACGCGCGAGATTGAAGTCGCCACCATCAATCAGTGTTGATTTCACCGTTGGAGCAGGCTGTCCTAGCAATGGAGAAGACGCAGATTCGCTGTTGCCGGGTTTCGCCAGTGCCAACACCGCCAGCAGTGCAATCAACACCACGCCAACTGCACCAGCCACGAAAGGAGCAACGGGTCGCTTGGTCATAGCGGTGCATCCACTGGTATTGGTGCCGACACTGGATCAGTGGGCTTGCGTCGGCGTGTGCCAGGGAAGGCCGACAACAAAGTGCCGACACCCATGAGCATTCCGCCAATCCACAGCCACATCACCATTGGTTTGATGAACACTTTGATCTTTGCCGAATCACTCGTGACCTTTACTGGCGGCTCCAACGTCATGTAAATGTCGTTGACAAAGGTTGAACGCACAGATGGCGTGCCGATGTTGGTACCCATTGACTTGAACTTGGTAACAGCAGGACCGTACGTCTTGCCGCCATCAACGCGTACGTCAGCAGAGATAGCTGTACGACGCGCATCGGTTTTTGTCGTGAACCCGGTGAGTTCAAAAGTGTGACCGCCGTAGTTAGCAACAACACCCTTTTTCAAAATGAGTTCTTGACTATGCGTGAAACTGTTCGATGCAGCAAGCGCAACCGCAATGATGATGACGCCAATGTGCACCACCATGCCTCCATTTGCGCGGCCCACCAAACCTCGCCAGCCCTGGCGACGAGTGGCCAAGGCAAGTTGACGCATTGCAGCTCCACCTGCGAATCCACCGAAAGCGAACGTGAGCAGCGGCTCTACACCGGTTGCACCCAATGCGATGGATAAAGCCAATGCAGCAATTCCACCCCACGCAGGCCAGAACAAGCGTTGAGACAACAGTTCGCCACTTGCCTTACGCCATGGCAATACAGGCGCAATACACATGAGGAACAACAGAGTGAGACCTACCGGAACCGACAATTTGTCGAAGAACGGTTCACCCACTACCAATTGTCGATTTTGAAGAGCCTCAATAATGAGCGGGAACACAGTTCCCAAAAGAACAACGAATGCAAAAACACTGAAGATCACGTTGTTTGCAAGAAACGCACCTTCTCTGGAAAACGGTGAGTCGATTGTTCCGGGCGCTCGCAATCGATCGCCGCGCCATCCGATGAGGCCAACTGAGACCACCACGATGATGGCGAAAAACGTAAGCAAATAGGGACCGATGCTGGAGTCGCTAAAGGCATGAACACTGTTCAACACACCAGAGCGCGTGAGGAATGTTCCAAGAATGGTGAGGCTGAACGTTGCCACCAGCAACGAAAGGTTCCACACGCGCAACATGCCACGCCGTTCTTGCACCAAGACCGAGTGAATGTATGCAGTGCCCGTGAGCCACGGAATGAATGATGCGTTCTCCACTGGGTCCCAAGCCCACACTCCGCTCCAACCAAGCACTTCGTAGCTCCACCACGAACCAAGAATGATGCCGAACGTGAGCAGACCCCATGCGAACAATGCATAACGCCGAGTTTCAATGAGCCAACCTTCACCAACGCGACCAGTAATGAGGGCACCAATCGCAAAAGCGAACGGCACGGTCATGCCCACATAGCCCGCGTACAAGATGGGCGGGTGAAACACCACGAGAATGTGATTTTGCAAAAGCGGATTCGGACCTGGCCCATCGAGCACTCCGGGCGCGCCAACTCGGAACGGATTTGCAGGTCCGAGAGTAAGAATGAAAAAGAAAATGCCAACAAAAAACATGGTGGCCATCGCCCAACCCACCATTGGGTCGTTCAATTTTTTGCGGTACTTAAATGCAATACCTGCTGTTAAACACGCAAGCACCAAAATCCACATGAGAATGGAACCCTCAAGTGCACTCCACACAGCCGTGAAGTTGAACAACGCGGGTGTGCTCCACGATCCCACTTTTTGCACATACGCAAGGGAAAAATCGCGCGTAATCATTGCCCATTCCATGCAAATGAATGCACCGATAGCGCCAAACATTCCGAGATAGGCAAAACGAGGAAGCAGACGCAACACTTTTTGGTCTTCGTTGTACGTGCCGGTGATTGCCGACACCATGCCAAAGAATGCGCCTATTAAGCCAATGAACAATGCAGCGCGACCAAGAGGTCCCGCTAGCCCGCCGACACCGAGCATGCTGCTGCCTCTTTATTTGCTTTGTCGATTCGAGCCTTGTTCTTCTGCACGTATTGGTTGGAGTGCTTTACTTCGATGCGGTCGCTTTCGAATACGCCATTCACCACTCGACCATGCGCCACCACCGGAATGCACTCTTGAAAAACGCCACCGGGATCGCCCGCGTACGTCACTGGCAGTTTTTTGCCGTTGAAATCAAGAACAAACGTGGTGGCCCCATCAACTTGCTTGACCGAATGCTGTTCCACCACGCCTTGTACACGCATGCGACGATCGCCTTCGCAACCAGTGCGAGAACCCACTTCGTCAACATTGCAGTAATAGTCAATGGCGCTTGTAAGGAACTTTGTTACCACTACCCCACCAAACACAAGTGCGATGACCACAATTACGATGGGACCCCAACGACGCTTGCGCTTGGAAGATTCGGGCGTGGATTCACTAGAGGTTCGCGGTGTTAAGTCCACGGCATCTCCTCACGGCTGGCATGGCGTGACAATGCGCGCCCGCGTCGAATGACGTAAATGGCATAGGACACAACCGACCCCGCCGTGAGAACCCAACTGCCGATGACGAAAGATGCGTGCTTCATGCTGATGTGGCCTCGCTTCGACGAGCTGCGATTGCTGCATCGAGCCCGCGATCAGCAAAAGCATCTTCTAGATGCAACGTACGTTGACGGTGCAACACCAACCACACGAACAACAAAGTAAACGCAATCAAACCGAGGAACAGCGAGAACAACATGAGGCCGTCGAGTTGCACTTTTGCGTTTGGATCTGCCACAGATGCCGACTGATGCAATGAGCGCCACATATTCACACTGAAGTGCACCAGTGGAATTTCAACGATTGCAAGAAGAGCCAGCACACTTGAGCGACGAGCTCGTTGGCGGTGAGTGCCACCAAGCCGACGAACGGCGAGATAACCGATGTATGTAATGAAAAGAAATGCGGTGCTGGTGAGGCGTGCATCCCACACCCAATAGGTGCCCCACGTGAGTCGACCCCACAAGCTTCCGGTCACCAGTGACACCGCTACGAAGAGCACGCCAATTTCACCCGATGCTCCGGCAACGCGATCCCAAGCAAGTGACCGATTCTTTCCAGAGAGATACACGGCCGAACATGCGGCAGTGAGACCAAACGCCAAGTACGCCACCCAAATGGCAGGCACGTGTACGTACATGATGCGAACAGTGCTGCCTTGCACCACATCTTCAGCAGAAAAGACGAGGCCGAACAAAGCAAGCGCAATCAACATGAGAATGACCACAATGCCAAGGCCTCGAGTGGCAGTTGTTCCGGTGCCCGAATGGGTGCTCTTGTTCACTTCCACAGTCTCTCAGTCTGTCGTGTGGAAGTGGTGGGTGGAAATCGGGCTACTCGTCTACCAGCGGCCCAAAGGCCACTGACCCAATGGCAGTGAACAACACAGCAAACACGGCGAGGAGCCCAATCCACGGCCAGCCCTCTGATGTTGTAGCTCCGCCACTCCCAAAAGAGGCTTCCATCGCCCTCGTTGCCCCAATAAGTACGGGGGCAACGACCGGCAGAAGCAAGAGAGGCAGCAAAGTCTCTCTACCGCGAACTCCGGCGGCGAGCCCGCCGTACAGCGTGCCCACACAGGCCAGCCCAACGGTGGCAGTGAACATTGTGACCAATGCCTCAATAAAACCCGCCGGCGTCATCGTGATGTTGTACAAAACGAATGCAGTGCCCACCAACAAGGATTCAAGTGCGAATAGCTGCACCATGAGCGCTATCGACTTTCCTAAGAAGATGGCGCCGGGGTCAACACCGGCCACTCGTAACGCATCGAGTGCGCCATCGGCTGACTCCACTGCAAATGATCGTTGGATTACTACCAACATGCTGAACAAGGTGGCCAACCACACCAGACCGGGAGCAACACGTTGCAAGATTCCGTCATTGTCGAGCGCGAACGCAAACAACACCATCACGATGGCTGCAAACGGCGCAACTTGATTCACAAGAACGCGACTGTTCCACTCAATGCGAAGATCTTTGCGTGCAACGGCAAGGGCAATGCGCGTGCGATTCATCGTGCGCCTCCTCCGTCAACTGTGACGATGCGAGTTGCCAAGCCCGTGGCACGTTCGCTCTCGTGACTGGCCAACACCACCGTTGCGCCCGCGCCTACAGCGTCACGCAACAAACCATCAAGTTCGTCGCGACCATTTGCATCTAGCCCAGCATGTGGTTCGTCGAGCAACCAGATTTCTGCACGACGAACAATGAGACTGGCCAATGCAGTTCGTCGACGTTGCCCTGCGGACAACTGTGATGCCTTCACAGACGCAAGACGTCCGTCGACATTCATTCGTTTCATGGCCGCAGCAACTTCGGCATCGGTGGCGCCAACAGTGGATGCCCAAAACGCAATGTTCTGTGCGACGGTGAGGTCGAGATACAAACCATTGGAGTGCCCAAGCAATCCAACGCGAGAACGAATGTCCTGACGTTGAGAAGTGATGTCAATACCGAGGACACGCCCTTCACCGCGTTCAATAGGCATCAAACCTGCGAGCACCCGAAGAAGAGATGTTTTGCCAGCGCCATTTGGTCCTTGCAACAGAACAATTTCGCCACGCTGGACGGTGAGATCTATCCCGGCCAGGGCGGGGAATGCGCCGAGAACTGCAACTACCCCTTTGAGTTCAATGACCGCTTCCATGCCACAGCCACGCTAATGACACACGACCAATTACACCAATACGCAACTAGGGTCATTTACATGCAGTCGCCACCACGTCGTTCACGCGGTCGATTGGACGCATTTCTCGACATCATCGGACGCACTCTGATTGCGTCTGGCCTCTTATTGCTTTCATTCGTTGCCTTCCAATTGTGGGGAACGGGAATCTCAGAAGGACGTGCGCAATCCGAGTTGGCTCGTCGCTTCGCTTCAACCACCACAACCTCGATCTCTCCTACTCCCACCACCGAGCCACAACCCCTGCAGCCTCGTACCGGCGACATCGTGGGGAAGATCTCCATCCCATCGATAGGTGTATCGAAATGGCTCATTGCTGGCGTTGGCTACAAACAGTTGGAGCAAGGGCCCGGCCTTTTCTCCGGGTCACCATTGCCAGGCCAACGTGGAAATGTTGCAATTGCGGGTCACCGCACCACTTACGGGGCACCGTTCAGCCGCATCAATGAATTGAAGAAGAACGACACGGTCGTTGTCACGACAGCTACTTCCACCTATACGTACGTAATAAATCGCGACCCATTCATCGTGAGTGCTCATGATGTAGGTGTTGTAAGAACAAAAGACCCATCTGTTGCCGCGCTCACTCTCGTGTCGTGCCACCCCAAGTGGACATCAAAACAAAGAATTATTGTGACGGCACTGTTGGAGAAACAAGAATCTGCTCAGCCGCCCACCACATACGAAGCGACCAACCAAGTAACCGAAGTACTGAACGAGGGCTGGTTTCATGACCTTTCATCGATCCCTCAAACAATCGGTCTTGCAGTCCTGCTGATTGCAATTTGGATTGGTGGCGTCCTCATCAAACGACAGGGTCGAAGTCCATGGGCGGTATACCCCATCACCATCGCGATTTTTGCACCCGTTCTCTTTGTGTTTTTCGGTTATCTCACGCGACTTCTACCCACGAATTTGTAACAAACTGTCGCGCTTACGCCTACCATCAATGGAATGTCGAACACCCCTCACGACCCCGTTCGTGCTCGCCGCGAGAAAGTAGCCCACTACAACTTGCTGGCAAATCGAATTGGCTATTTATTTATGGCCGTATCCATGTCGTGTTTTGTCATGGCTTTTGTCTTTGGGTTCAAGGGGCCACTGGTCACCGTTGTGGTTGCCACTCTTATCGCTGGCTCCATTCTGTTGGCTCCGTCAATTGTCATTGGCTACGCCGTGAAAGCCGCCGAACGCGAAGACCGCGAGATGGGTCGATAAGGATTTTCCATGGCCGCTGATCGTCGTCGTCAAATTCTTGACGTAGCACTGAAAGCATTTTCCTCTAGCGGGTATCACAACACATCGATGACCGACATTGCCGATGCTCTGTCAATGACCAAACCTGTGGTGTATCAATATTTCGATTCGAAACGTGAGTTGTATTTAGAACTACTGCAGGAAGTGCGCGACCAATTGGTATCCACGGTGACCGCCGCACTTATTGAATCTGGCGAACCTCATGCCCAAGTGGAAAATGGAATCGTCGCCTACTTCACGTGGGTAGCAGAAAACCCCGATGCATTTTCGCTGTTGTTTGATAGTTCAGAACGTGTCGATGTTGAAGTAGACGACATTGTCAGCGAGTTTGAAGACACAGCTGCTCAGGCAATTGCTCCGTTCATTACTGCCGATATTTCGCACGACGATCAACAAGCTTTTGCAATCGGCATTGTAGGAATGGTGGAAACGGTAAGCCGTCAACTCATTCGCAAAGGTCAAGCCATTCAGCCGGAATTATTGGCGCACTCCCTAGCCGAATTGTTGTGGGGTGGACTGCGATCAATTGGTCAGCCGCGCCACACCCAACCGCGATAGCTCTCTACAAAACCAGCCGCTTTCAACGCCGGCACTACATCGTTGGTGGGAGTGATTTCATCTCCGTTGACCTTGCGAATCTCCATTGAGCGCCGACGTTGTTGTGACACCAAATTCACCAAAGCTTTGGCCCACGAAAAATCGCTGTAGGCACCGTCAAACACAACTAACGAATAGGACTTCGGGTCACACCACACCAACGGGCGTCCATTCGCCAGCACTACTACCGCACCGGCGCTTCGAGTAGGTCGCCCAGCGGTGATGGGCCACGGGATAGTGGAGCCGTATGGTTGCGCCGGATCTGTTGCGGCCAAAACTAAAGGTGCGGGAATTGATTCTGGATGTAGTTCTGTGTCTACGGGATTGCGCGCATCTCTCAGCCGGTCCACTGCACCTGGCAATGCAAACTGTGCTGCTCCAAGTCCGTCCACGAAATATCCGCGGCGCACCTGGCCCCGTTCTTCCAACGTCTTGAGTACTCCGTAGACGCTGGCAAATCCGCCCACTGCACCTTCTGCGAGTACTGCCTCGCGAGTTAAGACCCCATGACGTTCCAACATTTGTAGAGCTACGGCATGTGCTGCCGCCGTTGAAGTGGGTATGGGTTGACGCAATGGCGCCACCAAACTCCATCGACCCGCACCTGTTGGTGGACCTACTTTGCTGAGGCGACCCGGACGTGGTCGCCCCGCACGAGTAACACTCTTTGGCGCCGTGCGCGATGAGGATTTCCCACCGGCCAACATGGCGCGCAACGGGGCAAACGTGTCGTTGGTGACTTCACCTGCCCACACCAAGTCCCATAACGCTGCCAACACTTCGCCATCGGTTGCATCTGGTGCAGCCGATCGCAACTGCGAAAAGAAGATTGCACCTCGCGTTGCCAATGCGGCGCGAATGGAATCGTGCAATGCACCGAGGGGTGCTTCTGGCATTTCAAGTCCGGGCGACAACAACGGCAATTGATCTGCAAAGAACAATCGGATTCGTCCATCATTTGCGCCAATTGCGCCTGCTCCGACCCATACAACTTCACCCGCCGCACACAACTCATCAAGGTCGGTGATCTTGTAGCCCTGTACACGGAGGGGCAATACATCGACTTCAAGTGACGATGCAACAATTGCGGCCCCTTGCAATGTGCTCAACGCATTCACCAACGATTCCATTCCTCGTTGCGGAGAATCGATGTGATGCCACGATGGTAAAAAACGCGCCAAGGCAGCTTGGTCAACGGGTTCTACTTCTCGGCGGAGCATTGCTAACGAACGGCGGCGCAATTGTCGCAGTACTTCGACATCACACCACTCACGATCCATGCCCGACGGCCTGAATTCACCGCGAACAAGCCGTAATTGCGACTCCAACGTTTCAGTTGCATGTGCAATGCGCTCGACAGTGGTGCCGAATCGCTGAGCAACCTCGTGATTCTCAAACGGTCCGTGTGTGCGTGCGTAGCGTGCCACTAAATGGACAAGTGGCTGTGCCACTGGGTCGGTGAAAGCCGCTGGCAATCCCAACGGAAGTGCACAACCAAGTGCGTCTCGGTAGAGCGCAGCATCTTCCGCAGCAATGAACCTTTCTTGTGAGGCCACTGACACAGAAATAACTCGCTTCTCGCGCACGAGCTGCTCAAGTGAGGATTCAATTGCGATGTCGGACCGATCAGCCAGTTCGTTCTTTGAAAGGTCACCCACGCGACGAAGCACGTCGTGTAGTTCATCAATAGTTTTTGCACGACGATGACCTACCAAACACTGAAGTTCAAGTTCAGTGTCAGCCAATACCCCCGCGTCGAGTAATTCGCGCAACTCCTCGGCACCGAGAAGGGAATTCAATAAATCTCGGTCAAGACTGAGTGCAGCAGCTCGACGCTCAGCTAGTGGTGCATCTCCTTCGTACATGTACGCGGCGATCCAATTGAACATGAGACTCTGAGCAAATGGTGAGGCCTTGGGCGTATCAACGCTGACGACTCGAATAGTTCGCGACCGCACTCGAGTGAGCACGTCGCACAGCGCAGGAACATCAAAAACATCTTGCAAACACTCGCGACTTGTTTCTAACAAAATGGGGAATGTGGGGTACTTCGCCGCCACACTCAGCAAGTCTGCGGCTCGCTGACGTTGCTGCCACAACGGTGTTCGTTGATCGGGTCTACGACGCGGCAACAGCAGGGCCCGAGCAGCGCATTCTCGGAAACGCGCCGCGAACAATGAAGTTTGGGGCAATCCGTTGACCACAGTTTCGCGCACAAGTTCTGGGTCAAGCATGAAGTCGGTTGCATCGATGTTGTCGGCCGCTTCAGGTAGACGAATGACAATGCCATCATCACTCCACATGGACTCAATATGCATGTCGTACTTCTGCTGCAGATGCTGTTCGATTGCCATGGCCCACGGAGCGTGCACAGGCGTACCAAATGGCGAATGAATACACATTCTCCAATCGCCAATTTCATCGCGGAACCGTTCCACCACGATGGTGAGGTCGTCGGGAACTACTCCGGTCGCCTCGGCTTGTTCGGAGAGATACTGCACCACGTTGCGTGCTGCCAATTCATCGAGCTGGTGGTTCTCAGCCAAGGCCTGAATTGCCGAGTCACCCGGCAATGCTCGTGTCTCACGAATGAATTCACCAAAGGCGCGCCCTAATTCAACGGGACGACCAAGCCGGTCGCCGCGCCAGAAGGGCATCTTTCCTGGTTGACCAGGTGCAGGTGTTACCACCACACGTTCAAAGGTGATGTCTTCAATTCGCCACGTGCTTGCGCCAAGCAAGAATGTCTCGCCGGGCCGAGACTCATAGACCATTTCTTCGTCGAGCTCACCCACTCGCGTTCCATCGGGAAGAAACACGCCGAATAGTCCTCTGTCCGGAATTGTTCCGCCGTTAGTAACGGCCAATCGTTGCGCGCCGTCGCGTGCACGCAGTTTTCCATCGAGGCGATCCCATACCAATCGTGGCCGAAGTTCAGAAAACTCTTCGCTTGGATATCGACCTGACAACAAATCGAGCACGCTGTTCAGGACATCGTCTCCGAGGTCTGCATACGCAGCACACCGACGCACCATGGTGGCAACTGATTCGACCGTTGTTTCTTTGCACATGGCCACGTGCGCCACAATGTGCTGAGCCAACACATCAAGTGGATTGCGCAAGTAGTGCGTTGACTCAATGCGACCGTCGAGCATGTGCTTTGCAACTACTGCGGTTTCTAATAAATCGTGTCGATGCTTTGGGTAAATGGTTCCGATGCTGGCTTCGCCCACGGAGTGTCCTGCACGTCCAATTCGCTGCACACCCCTGCTGACTGCACCCGGAGATTCCACTTGGATCACTAGGTCAACAGCCCCCATGTCGATACCTAGTTCCAAAGAACTGGTGGCAACGATTGCGCGGAGAGAACCTCGCTTTAGCTCGTCTTCTATAACTACTCGTTGCTCTCTCGCCAATGATCCGTGGTGCGCCTTCACCAATTCGCTCACAACGACTCCGGTTTCGGGGTCAACCCCGATTCCTCGTTGTTCTGCTAGTTCGTTGAGGTGCGCCGCCAAACGTTCGGCTTGCCGACGCGCGTTACAGAAAATAATGGTGGAACGATGGTCGAGAATTTGGTCGAGGATGCGCGGATACACGCTTGGCCAAATGCTTGCTCGCCGCGGAACTAAGGCTGTGCTTGCGGGGCCAGGCGTTAATTCACCCGGCGCGCTTACTGAACCTAGATCGCCCATGTCTTCGACTGGAACGACAACGGAAATATCAAGGGTTTTCCGAACTCCCGTATCAACAATGGCAACTTTTCGCGGCTGCCCCTGTGACTGTCCTCCGAGAAAACGCGCTACCTCTTCGAGTGGTCGCTGTGTAGCCGAAAGCCCGATGCGCTGCGGTGGAGTTTTCGTAATTTCTTCTAGTCGTTCCAACGCCAACATGAGATGCGCACCGCGCTTGGTTGGTGCCAACGCATGAATTTCATCGATGATGACGGTGTCGACATTGACCAATGTGTCGCGCACCGACGATGTGAGCATGAGATACAAACTCTCGGGGGTGGTGATCAACAGATCGGGTGGCTTGCGCGCGAGTTGTTGCCGTTCTTTCGCCGACGTGTCTCCCGTGCGCATGGCGACGATGGGCTCTTGAAATGCAAGACCCAACCGTTCGGCCGCGAGTCCAATACCAGTGAGCGGAGAACGCAAGTTCTTCTCGACGTCAAAAGCGAGTGCACGAAGTGGAGATATGTAGAGCACTCGCGTGCGCTGTTTTGGTTCCGGTGGTGCGGTGGTGATGAGGCGGTCAAGGCTCGCGAGAAACGCAGTGAGCGTCTTGCCACTTCCGGTGGGAGAACAAATGAGCGTATGCTCGCCACCAACAATGGTGGGCCAACCCTGAATTTGGGGAGCCGTGGGTTCGGGAAATGACGTGGAGAACCATTCACGTACGGCGGGCGAAAATGCCCCGAGAACTGCGTGATCTGCCACGCTCGCAGGGTATCCACTCCGTGTGCCGAGAGTAGAATGCTCGTATGCCAAATCCCGGCGAACACCATCCTGCTTTCGAGGAATACTGCGAATGCATCTTCGAACTACGCGAAGACGCCGTGGAGGTCATCCAGGCACGCATCGCTGAGCGCCTTCGCGTTTCCCGCCCTTCTGTGTCCGAAATGATCAAGCGAATGACCGAGGAAAAGCTCATTGAGGTCGCCGATGGCCGCATTGTGCTCACAGATTCAGGCGAATCGCTTGCACAGAGCGTGGTACGCCGTCACCGACTTGCCGAGCGCTTCATCACTGACATTCTCGGATTGTCGTGGGCGCTTGCGCATCGCGAAGCTGGGCGATGGGAACACGTCATGTCCGACGAAGTGGAAGCAGCAATGAGCCGAGTACTGGGCGAACCCACCACCTGCCCGCATGGCAACCCCATTCCAGGGTCTCAATATGCTGCGCCCACAGCGCAACGCTTGAACGAATTGCAAGTAGGACAACGTTTCACGGTGTCACGAATTCCTGAAGAACTGGAATTCACCCCCGGAATGCTTGAGTTCTTAGAACGCACCACGCTGGTGCCTGGCACATCTGCAAGCGTGCAACATCGGTCACGTACCGGCGAAATGACTGTGACAATTAATGGCAACAACGTCGACGTTGATTCGTTTGCTTGCTCGCGTATCTTCGTCACCGTCTAAACAAACATCGGAGCCCCCACGATGAAAAACATCAACCGAATTGCCATCATCACCGCATGCACTGTTTCACTTGCATCATGTGGTGGAACAATCATCGAGTCTCTGAAGACAACTATTCCTGGCCCCACAACCACAACAACTCTCCCCACCCCTACTGGTGACGTGGTGGCTTTATTGACACAACTCTCGAATGTCACATTTGGTCTCGGTCAAGCAATCGTTGACGGCGATACAAAGACCTATACCCAGCGGATGGAAATCACGGATTCCATTTGGAAGGTGCTTGAGCCACAAATTCGTGATGCAAACATCGACATTGTGGAAGATGTTCAACGCGTAGTGAATTTGGTGCACACTGCGGTGGAACGCAAGCGCCCAGCAGATGCCGACAAAGCAAACCGCTTCGTCACCATTATCAAGAATTCTGCTGAGTCACTACTCAACAAGTGATCAACGCATTGCCTCTGGTAACGGCAAATGATGGAACACGGCAAGGCTTCGCGTAGAACGCGTGAGCGTGACGTATAGCAAACGCAGTCCCTGTGGATCATCAGCCACAATGGCCGCTGGTTCCACCACGATGGTGTCGTCAAGCTCAAGGCCCTTTGCCAACGAAGCAGGAACAATTGAAAGCCCTTGGTCGAGGCCCGCAGACTGTGCCCGCCCATGGTGCAATTGCGCAGCCGTGAGTGATTCAGAAATTTCGTCGACCATGTAGTCGGGACAAATGACTGCCGCACGACCGTCACGCGTTGAGAGTTCGGCTGCACGTGCCACCACCAATTTCAAGAGCTCATCATTTGATGGCGCGGATGCAATCAGCGGTAGTTCATCACCGTCACGAACACTTCGTGGTGCACGGAGCCCCGGAGTGGCCGCCAACATGACCTTGTCGGCGAGTTCCATGATTTGCGACGGGATGCGATATCCCACCGAAAGTCCAACGATTCTGGGCTCTTTTCGAGATGGGAGGTGCTGCAACACATCGTCCCAACTATTGGCAGCCAACGGACCAGTGGCTTGTGCAATGTCGCCAACGATGGTCATTGAACCGCTCAGTGAACGACGAGTCACCATGCGTAATTGCATGGGAGTGAGGTCTTGAACTTCGTCAACGACGATGTGACCGTAGGTCATAATTTCATCGGACTCGTCAATTTTGCCGTTTCGACGCGGGCGCGGACCAAGAACAAAACGGGCCTCGTCAAGCAACGCCACATCTGCGGTGGTGAAGCGGACATCGTTCACCGATTCTGAACGTTCGCGGTACAACACCTCATAGTCAGCTTCAGGCAGGATTCCGAATGCAGCTGACTTGATGAGCGCTTTGGAACCAAATAGGTCGTGTAGCAATTGTGCCGGCGTGAGCACTGGCCACATGCGCTCGAAGACCGCGCGCATTGCTGGTTCGTCTCGAAGTTGTTCGCGCACCTCTTCGGGATCAACTTCACCGCGTACAGAGCGAGCCATGGACGCCCAGACTTCGTTCTCCACAAAACGGCGTGCCTGATTGTGTCGGTGATAGCGACGGCGCGCTTGCTTCACAATGAAGCGTGATTCTTCAACAGTGAGTCGGGCGTACGTGGTGCCGAACGGAAGCACAACATCTTTGAGCAGTGGGCGTTCGCGATCAGCTACCGCTTTTTCAATGACGCGCGCCATCTTCTTCACACCTTTTACACGTGCGACAGACGATGATTCGCGAGCACCGAACTGCACATCGGGCACAAGGTCGGCCAAAATGACTTGCTCAATTCCTGCTTCGCCAAGCGAAGGCAACACTCGCTCGATGTAACGCAAGAACACACGATTAGGGCCAATGACCAAGACTCCTTGGTCCTCCAACGGGAAGCGATGCGTATACAAGAGATATGCAGCTCGGTGAAGGGCAACCACTGTTTTACCTGTGCCAGGACCGCCTTGCACCACAAGAACTCCACCCTGGGGCGAGCGAATAATTTCATCTTGCTCACCTTGAATGGTGGCGACAATGTCACCGAGTTGTCCGGTGCGACTACGACCCAACGCCGTGAGCAGAGTGCTGTATCCACGAATGTTTGCGCGAGGGTCTTCGCCGCCAAGTCCTTCATCGTGACCAACACCTAAGTGGCCCTCTCCAAACAATTCATCTTCTAGCGCCAACAACTTTGGCCCCTCGACCACAAAGTGACGACGGCGAATGAGATTCATTGGGTCACGACCAGTTGCTCGATAAAAAGGTTCAGCAACTGGTGCTCGCCAGTCAACAACTACTGGCTCTCGATTGTGATCAGACACTGCCAATCGTCCGATGTGAAACGCCTCGACATTTGCTTCATCACCATTCTCTGAAGGAGTGACTCTGTCGATACGACCAAACACAAGCGCAGCGTCGCCGAGATCTAATTGCTCAAGGCGATGCACCACATTTTCGTCGAACACATTTCGTTCAAGTCTCGCTTGAAACGTTCCACCGGGGCCGGACGAGGTGAGCTCGCGAATCTTCAGCGCGTCACTCTTGCTGGCTTCGAGGCATTCGTACGCATGCAGAATGTATGCCTGCTCCTCTGCCAGTTCTGGGTGCTGCTGGGTCATAGACACCAATTCGCTTTCCACGTGTTCACCCGATTTTGGGGTGGACCCACGCTACCGCCGTACACATGGACGCCACTCCGAGCCGACTGCACATTGGCTTCAGGTTTCGTCACAATTAACCCCCTTTTATTCATCCATTTCACCGAGGTTTCTCATGCAATTCACCCGTCGTTTCGCGTTTTTCCCGTTGATTTTCCTCGCATCGGTCTGTCCATCACTTCTCATTTCACACCCTCCCGCTCACGCTTTGAAAACTAGCGACGGTTCTGGGTCCGGCACGGTGGATGGCGACACCATCGAGGCAATTGTGCAATTCGACGCCCCTGCGGCCAACGGAAATTCCCACTGCAGGTGGGCTCCCGTTCGCTCGGCTACACAAGGCGTGAAATATGGAACCGACATTGTGACCACCGTTGGACCTGACGGCATCAAACGTTCACTTTACGCTCGATATTGCAACGACCAGATGGAGGGATACAACTGGATTCGAGATGATGCAGAACCGAAAGCTGGCATCTCTGCACGACAAAGAGTGTCAAAACTTCTCAACATGCTGGTGACAAAGTCAGCACCACCTCTTGATAAGCAAGTAGTGAATGTTGGAACGTGGTTTTGGGTTCCGCGCGCCGCATGGAAGCCCTTGACCGTTACCGCCTACATTGAATTGGCTGTCGTTGTCATCACTGTCAGCGTTACTGCAACACCTCACTTCCTTCGCTTCTCCCCCGGCGATGGGCATTCTCCAGTGACCTGTAATGGTCCGGGGCCCGTGTGGAATCCTCACATTGGTGACACCGCAACGAGCCCATGTATGTACACATACACGTCCGCATCTCACACCACAACAAATCGCACGTACAAGAGCAAAATGGCCGTTATTTGGGATCTTTCGTGGACATCAAACATCAGCAGAGGCGGCAAGTTGCCCAGTATCACTACCGGAATTGGCACCACCTCGCAGGTGTTCGAATTGCAGGCACTCGCTCAATGACCTACTGCGACTATCCTCGTTCCGTTACCTGAAAGGCATCCCATGAACGACGACAAAGATCGCTTTCTCCTCGACCGCCGATACACCGCGGCTTTTGAGACTCTTGACAACGCAACCATTGCATCATTGGCCAATTCGTTAGAGGGTGAGCTGCGCGACGGATTTGCTCGAGTGATCGGATTACCTGATGGCGCATACGACAATCTCGACACCCTTGGCGGACTCATTCGTGACGGTATAGCCAAACGCCGTGTTGCCCATGACGCCGGTGTTGTTCTTTCTGAACCTTGTACTCAATGGGCCATTGAAACCTTGGGCGATGCTTCAGAGGATCCAACTCTTGAACAACTCAACGAAATTCTCCCTGAGGCCATTGAAAAATTTGGAATGCCTGCGGTTCGCCTCATGGTGATTCAGTACTCACGTTCTCTCAAGGGATTCCGTCAGCTTGTGGCGACCGATGAACGCTTCGCTGCCACCGGAACTGCTCCAAACATTGGTGTTTTAGAAAAAGACGAAGCAGAACAAGCAGCGAAGCGTGAGGCCCGCAAAGCACGGAAAGCAGCTGAGCAAGCAGCCAAAGCTAAGCAGCACGCCAACAAGCGTCGCTAAGTTTCTCTAACCGAAAAACACTGTTGCCACGTTGTCGTACAACGACAGGTCTACGTAACGAGTTTTCCCCACAACTTCGGTGAGCGACACAAGACAGATGTCGTCATTGCGCACCGCAACCATGCAATTACTTACTCCATCGTGTAGCGCAGCGACTGCAGCTACACCGAGTCGCGTACTAAGTACGCGATCGAACGCGTTGGGCGTTCCGCCACGCTGCACGTGACCAATTTGCACCACACGGGTTTCAAATCCGGTGCGTTCTTCAAGTGCAGCCGCAACTCCCGAACTGATGCCTCCCAATCGGGGTCGACCAAATGGGTCAAGGTTGTACTTCGGCTCAGGCATGGTGCCGGGCTGTGGCATGGCACCTTCTGCGACCACCACAATCGAGGCATAACGACCACGAGAATGCTTACGTTTTACGGCGTCTGCGATGTAGTTGATGTCGAACGGGCGTTCTGGAATAAGGATCGCTGTTGCGCCACCAGCAATTCCCGCGTGTGTTGCAATCCATCCGGTGTCGCGGCCCATGACTTCCACCACCATGACACGGTCATGGCTTTCCGCAGTGGTGTGCAACCGATCAATTGCATCGGTGGCGATTTGTACGGCGGTATGAAAACCGAAGCACACATCGGTTCCTTCGATGTCGTTGTCGATCGTCTTTGGCACACCAACAACGCGAATACCAATTTCGTCGTGTAAGCGCGAAGCCACGGTGAGTGATCCGTTACCACCAATAACAATCAACGCATCAACATTGAGTTCGGCAAGGTTTTGCCGTACACGTTGTGGACCGTCGGCAAAGTCATACGGACTTCCACGACGTGTGCCAAGAATTGTTCCGCCACGCGGCAACACCCCAGATAGTCCGTGAACAGTAAGTTCCATGGTTCGCTTTTCGAGGACGCCGTCCCACGCGTCGAGGAAACCCACAACGGTGTCGCCATAGTCGTTGATTGCTTTACGAACAACTGCTCGAAGTACTGCGTTGAGACCCGGACAATCACCGCCCCCTGTGAGTACACCAATTCGCATGATGCAACGCTAACCAGCCGTTAATGCGGGAGGTGGTGGAACTGGCATTTCTGCGTCATGTTTGTCCTTTTCCACCTGCAGTTCGGCACGAAATCGTTCCATGGTTCCGAGCGCAAACGCCGCGGCGATTTCAAGTCGGAACTGCACCTCAGGAGCAACAGGATCTCCATACCCAATTCCCGCTGGCTTGCCAGCTGCACTCATGGCAAACGTTGTAATGCCACCAGGAAGGTGCGACATTCCCATCATTTTCGAAAACTTCCATTCGTGGGTTCGAAGCCCACCGCGAAACATGACGCGCTCATTGGTGATAAGAGCGTCACCCTGGTCGGTCATATTCATGGATTCGGCGCCAGGAATTGTTTGCCCACCGAATCTTCCGGTGTTCACGCGAATGCCACCAAAAACAGGAAACGAAACTCCGCCATAACCACCTGTATGTTGCGACGGAGCGCGCACCAATTCGATATATGCGCACTGTTGCACAAATGCCACGGGGAACTCATCGTTTTTCAACATGAAACCGTACGAACTTCGATCGGTAAAAACCGTGTCGGCTTTACCTGCGAGAGCGGCATCGACAATTTCAATCATCTCTTTCAACGAAGCGTCGTTTGCATGCCAGTTATCAAGAGCTTCTTGATAGGCAGTCTGGGCCGTTAACGCTGCACGCTGTGCTTTGCGTTGTTTGATGGAGTCGAGGATTCCCATGCGGCGACCCTACTTCCGACCACTGTCAGCGTTTCGTCAAATGACAGCGATGTGATTTATGAATTTCGACCGCAAACCCTTATGCCACAAGGGGTTGGGACAATGCTCTACCCACGCCCCTAGCCTTTTCGCGTGGGTTCAGGCATACCTCTTACTAAGAGGCGTTTTGCGTTGCGGTCGTTGTGGCGACTGTCGCGGCGTGCATCGATAGCCCTTGTCGCCCTCACTGCATTTGTTATGGCGGGCGCTTCTGCCATTTACGCATTGGTCATCACAAACCAAACCAACACCAGCATTGTTCTTTCCTACGGCATCTGGGATTTCACCAGCTTTGACCTCACCGCAGACCTTCAATCTGCAACTGGCCCCATCTCGTGGTCCACCGTGGGAGCCCCTGCACAAACAAGTGTCGTGTTCTCCAACACATCAAACACCGGCGCCACTCTCACACTCAATCAACTAAATAACGGACCCGACGCAGGTGATTATCAAATGGATGTGGTGGCCACCGCGGCGAGTGGCGAATCAAGTACCACAAGAATTTCCATCACTGTGCAGCAACGTGCGTATTCGCTCACTGGGTCTTTCGTCGTTGCTAACAAGACATACAACCAATCAAACGCAGCCACCATCACAACAAACAACTTGGCCCCAGGACCATACGATCTTCTCGCAGGCGACACGGTTGTGTTCACGCCCGTTGCAACATTTGCGAATGCATCCGCAGGAACAGGAAAAGTTGTCAGCATCACTGCCGCGAGCACTTTGACTGGTGCACAAGCACAGAACTATCACTTGGTGCTCACCGGCGCACCCACCACTACTGCGAACATCAACACAGTGGGACTCACTATCACCCCACCCACTTTCACAAAAACATACGACCGCACTACTGCAGCCACCGCCACGGGCACTCCTTCATTGAACGGTGTGCTCAGCGGTGACACCGTCACCATTTCGGGTACTCCCACATTCACGTATGCGCAGTCATCCGTTGGGTCCGGTATTTCGATTACGCCGAGCGTGGCGTACGGGCTAGCGGGTTCTAGTGCAGGAAACTATTCCCTCACTCAGCCCACATTGACAGGTGATATCACGCGCCGCTCTTTATCAATCACATTTACAGGCACTAATCGTGCTTACGACGGCACAGCAAACGCAACAGTGACCGCGACCGCCGATACTCGCGTATCTGGTGACGTACTCGGGACTATTTCCACCACTTCCTCGCAATTCACCCAATCAGGAATCGGCACGTCGATCACCATCAATATTTCCGGAATCTCCGGAAATGGCGCCGATGCCGGTAATTACACGTTCCCCACCACGGCCACTACTACCGCCGACATCACTGCGCGCTCCGTCACCATTGGCGGAACACTCACGGTTCCATCCACGCGCGTCTACGACAAGACTGCTGACGCCACCATTACCAACGCATCAACACTCACAATTTCAAATGCAGTTTCATCCGATCTTGCAAACTTGTCACTCTCCGGATTAGCAGCTCAATACCCGAACAAGAACGTAGGAACCGGGAAGACTGTGAGCATTACGGCCGCAACATTGAGCGGAACTGCGCGATTCAATTACAGCTTGTCAATTGTGGGGGCACCAACTGCTACCGCGGCTATTACTGCGAAAGCGTTAGCTGTCACCATCACGGCAACTTCAAAGCAGTACGACGGCACAACGGCAGCGAGTGTTACCTACACCGACGACCGCTTAACTGGCGACTCGTTCACCGTCAACGGAACAGCCACATTTGATACCAAGGCAATCGGCACCAACAAAACCGTCACTGCTTCTGGCATCAACCTCACTGGTGCAGATTCCGCAAACTACGCACCCAATACTTCTGCCACGACCACTGCCAACATCACTGGCAAATCGTTGACCATCACCATCACCGGTGGAGGAAAGACATACGACGGCACGACCAATGCAACCGTCACGTACGTAGACAACCGAGCCGCCGGCGACAACATCACAGTGTCGGGAACAGCGACGTACACAACAAAAGCCGTTGGCGTCAGCAAAACAATTACCGCCAACAGCATTTCTGTTACTGGCCCGGACGCAGGCAACTACACCTACAACACCACTGCCACTGTTGCCGCCACCATCACCGCTCGCACACTGACTGTCGGCATCACTGGTGGCGCGAAAACCTATGACCGCACAACCACCGCAACCGTGACCTACACCGATGACCGAATCAGTGGCGATGTTCTCACGGTGTCAGGAACTGCGACATTTGCTGACAAGACTGCCGCCACAAACAAAACGATTACTGCAACTGGAATAGCAATCACCGGAACTGACAGTGGCAACTATTCGTTGGCCAGCACCAGCGCCACGACCACCGCAACAATTTCCAAGAAAGCCCTTGCGGTCACCATCAGTTCAACCGGCAAGCAATACGACGGCAACAACACGGCGACTGTGACGTACTCCGATGATCGAATCTCAGGCGACACAGTCACTGTGACTGGCACCGCCACGTACGACACAAAAGCGATCGGCACAAACAAAACCATTACGGCCACCGGAATCACTGCTGGTGGTGCTGATGGCGCCAACTACACACCCAATACAAGCGCCACCACCACCGCCAACATCACACAGCGTGCTCTGACCATTGTCGGAACCTTCACACCGTCCAACAAGGTGTACGACGCCACCACCACAGCAACTGTGACACCTCCGGCAAGCCCCACCCTTGCAACCATTCAAGGAACAGATGTTGTCAACCTCAGTGGTACGCCATCGTTCACTTTCGCCCAGGCATCAATTGGCACGGCTATTTCAATTACAACCAGCGGCTATTCGCTCACTGGTGCAGACGCTGGTAACTACACACTCACGTTGCCTGTTTTGTCTGCCAACATCACAATTCGAACCGTGACCATTGGCGGCACTCTCTCCGTTGCTACAACAAAGGTCTACGACGGAACTGTGTCATCTGCATTTGTGAACGCGGCACTTCTGACATTGAGCAACGTCGCTACGGGTGATAGCGCCAACGTTGCCATCGCTTCGCCTGTTGCGCAATATGCAACAAAAACCGTGGGCACCGCAAAGGCCGTGAGCATTACATCGGCAAGTTTGAGCGGCACCAACGCAGCTAACTACACGCTGTCTCTCACTGGTGCGCCCACTGCTACGGCCAACATCACCACAAAAACACTCACCGTCACCGCCACCGGCGTCAACCGTGTGTATGACGGCACCACTGCCGGAACCGTCACGCTCACTAATGACAAAATTGCTGGCGATACGGTGACCGTTGCATACACAGCAGCCACATTCAGTTCCAAAAATGTCGGAACAGGAATAACCGTTTCAGTCACAGGCGTATCCATCAGCGGAGCCGATAGTACGAACTATTCAGTCAGTACAACCACCAGCACTACAGCGAACATCACCGCAAAGACTCTCACCGTCACCATTTCTGGTGGTGGAAGAACGTACGACGGCACTACATCTGCCACAGTCACGTACGGAAGCGACAAAGTTTCCGGTGACGTTCTCACCATTTCCGGTACTGCCACATACTCCACGAAGGGTGCAGGCGCCAGCAAAACAATTACTGCAACGGGAATCACTGTTACCGGTACAGACAGCGGCAACTACACATTGGCCAGTACCACGGCGACAACAACTGCCACCATTACTGCTCGTTCTCTCATTGTCACCATCACCGCCTCAAACAAGACATACGACGGCACAACAACCGCTTCGGTGACATATGGAGATGATCGAGTGTCAGGCGACGTACTCACGATTTCCGGAACACCCACTTTTGCAACCGCCGCAGTTGGCAACACAAAAACTGTTACAGCAAGTTCAATCGCTTTGAGCGGTACCGACAGTGGCAACTACACGGCAAATACTTCGGCAACCACCACGGCGAATATCACACTCCGTACCCTTACCGTCACCCTGACCAACGGCGGCAAGGTGTACGACGCCACCACCACTGCACCAGTTACGTACAACAGCGACAAGATTGCAGGCGACACGGTCACCATTACGGGTACCGCCACTTACGCAGATAAAACGGTGGGTACCGGTAAGACAATTACCGCAACGGGCATAGCAATCAGTGGAGCCAGTGCAACCAACTACACACTGGCGAGCACTACCGCTTCAACCACTGCAGACATCACCACCCGCGCCCTCACCATTTCAGGCACCTACACAGCAAGTGCACGTGTATATGACGGCACAACAAGCGCCACCGGAAATGTTTCGGTACCAGCATCGCCAACATTGACGACCATTCAGGGCTCGGACAATGTGACATTGACTGGTACACCAGTGTTTACATTTGCTCAAGCAAACGTTGGCACTTCTGTCAGCATCACCAGTTCTGGGTACGCCTTGGGTGGCACCGATGCCGCCAACTACACATTGACCCCGATCACGTTGTCTGCAAACATCACCACTCGAACAGTCACCATTGGTGGATCATTTACCGCGGCCTCAAAGGTGTATGACCAATCAACGTCTGCGTCAATTTCAACCTCGAGTCTCACGCTCAACAATGTTGCGAGCGCCGACTTGCCTTTAGGCGGACGCCTCTCAATGACAAGCCTTCTTGCCTCATTCGCCGACAAGAACGTAGGTAGCAACAAGACAGTCTCAATTTCGAACCTTGTTCTGTTCGGATCTGCCTCCTCCAACTATTCGTTATCAATGACTGGTGCGCCCACCACGACAGCTTCGATCACCGCTAAAGCACTTGCCGTCACCATCACCGCCTCAGCAAAGGTGTACGACTCAAGTACCGCTGCTTCTGTGACCTACGGCGACAATCGTCTAACAAATGACCAATTCACCGTGTCGGGCACGGCCACATTCAGCGATGCGAACATCGGATCCAACAAAACCGTGACCGCTAACAACATCACACTCTCCGGTGCAGATGCTGGTAACTACGCTCCGAACTCGTCCGCTACCAATTTGGCCACCATTACAGCTCGCCCTGTCACAGTGACCGGCACGTTTACGGTGAACAACCGTCCGTATGACGGCACAATGCAAGCGAACTCAAACATCACCACACCGGTAACGCCGGGCCTGTCTGCGGTACAAGGAAGCGACGACGTCACCTTGACTGGCACACCCATTTTTACGTTCGCACAGGCCAATGTCGGAACAAACATCGGCATCAGCACTACTGGATACGTACTAAGCGGAACCACGGCAAATAACTACCTACTCACTCAGCCCTCATTCATCGCAAACATCACCACTCGAACCGTCACCATCGGTGGTTCGCTTGTAGTGGCGTCATCAAAAACGTATGACTCCACAACGGCCGTTACCATTACCGACACATCAGCATTAACACTCGTCAACGTGCCTGCAGCAGACGCGGGTAACTCATCAAAATTGGCACTGACCGGGCTCGTTGCTCAGTACGCCACCAAAGCAGTTGGCACTGGCAAAACCGTGTCACTCACAGCATCTTCTATCACCGGCTCCGCTGTCAGCAACTATGTGCTGAGTACAGCAGGTGCCCCCACCACGACAGCCGACATTTCACTTCGATCACTGCTCGTCACCATCACGGCCACTTCGAAGGTGTACAACGCAACGACAGCAGCATCCGTCACTTATGCCGATAACCGTGTCTTGGGTGATGTCTTCACGGTGAGTGGTACGCCAACTTTCAGTGACAAGAACATTGGAACAGGCAAAACAGTTACGGCCAATAGCATCACACTCACCGGTACTGATGCGGCCAACTACACACCCAATTCATCGGCTACTACCACCGCAGACATCACGAAACGTCCGCTCACAGTGACAGGCACTTTTACTGTTGCGAACCGCGAGTATGACGGCACAACAAACGCCACTTCACAGGTCACACTTCCCACAGTGGCGGGACTATCTGATGTGCAATCTGGCGATGACGCCACACTCAGCGGAACTCCAGTCTTTACCTTTGCTCAAGCAACCGTGGCCAACGGAATAGCAATTTCAACAACGGGCTATTCGGTTGCAGGTGTTGATGCAAACAACTACAACCTCACTCAACCTTCGTTCACCGCGAATATCACCAAACGACCACTCACTATTGGCGGAACTCTCAGTGTCACTAGTACCAAGGTGTACACAGCAACAACGGCAGCCGCCATCACCGACACTTCACTACTCACTTTGGTGAATGTGCCGGCCCCCGACGCGAATACCCCTTCAAAAGTCGCACTTTCAGGATTGACCGCCACGTACAACAACAAAAACGTGGGTACCGCAAAGCTTGTGAGCGTTGCGACGGCATCATTGACCGGCACAACTTCCACCAACTACACCATCACAACTGCTGGTGCTCCCACCACAACTGCAGACATCACCCAGAAGCCCATCACCCTCGGATTCACTCTTAGCAACAAGACCTACGATGCCACCACTTCAGCATCTGTCACATTTACCGATGACAGAATCGCAGGAGATGTTCTCACCGTCAGTGGAACTCCTACATACGCAGACAAGAACGTTGGCACCAACAAGACGGTGACCGCCACCAACATGACAATTACCGGCACCGATGCGGCCAACTACTCGTACAACACAACTGCAACTAATACGGCGTCAATTCTGGTGCGCACGCTCGCAGTTACCATTACCGCGACGTCCAAGACATATGACGGAAATGCAAACGCATCCGTGACCTATGCGGATAACCGCGTTATAGGCGATGTGTTCACTGTTAGTGGCACCGCCACTTTCTCGAGCAAGACGTACGGCTTAACCAAGACCGTGACTGCCAACAGCATCACACTCACCGGTACCGACGCAACTAACTATTCCTCGAATACATCCACTACCACTACTGCAAATATCACCAAGCGAACTCTCACTGTCACAATTACGGCGAGCAATAAGGTGTACAACCAATCCACTGCTGCAAGCGTGACCTACTTTGACGACCGCGTCTCTGGCGATGTTCTTACCGTGACTGGCACACCAACCTTTAGCGACAAGAACGTTGGCACAGCCAAAGTGGTGACGGCGAACAGCATTGCAATTTCGGGCGCGGATTCTGGGAATTACGCACAAAACACCACCGCGACCACAACGGCAGACATCACCAAGAAGCCACTGGTAGTCACAATTACCCCAAGTAGCCGCGTCTATAACGCGCTCACAACGGCAACAGTCACGTACCAGGACGATCGAATTACCAACGATGTCTTTACAGTCAGCGGCACGGCAAACTTCAACAACAAGAACGTTGGCACCGCCAAACAAGTAACGGCGACCGGCATTGCACTTACTGGCGCTGACGCTGGCAACTACGACCAGAACACCACCGCTACTAGCTCGGCAAACATAACGACTCGACCACTCACTGTTACCGGAACATTCACTGTTGCGAACCGTCAATACGATGCGACGACAAACGCCACCTCACAAATCACCCTTCCATCCGTTGCTGGGTTATCTGATGTTCAAGCGGGAGATGATGCAACGCTGACTGGTACACCCACTTTCACCTTCGCCCAAGCAACAGTGGGCAACGGAATTGCCATTTCCACTACTGGATATTCAGTCATTGGCGTTGATGCCTCCAACTACAACTTGACGCAGCCATCGTTCATAGCAAACATCACGCAACGCCCGCTTACGATTGGAGGCGCATTAGTTGTCGCCTCCACACGCGTATACGACAAAACAACGGCCTCCACCATCACCGACTCAGCACAATTGACTTTGGTTAATGTCCCTGCTGGTGATGCCAACAACGCCGCCAAAGTTGCACTCACCTCACTCACCGCCGCTTATGTGGACAAGAACATTGGAACAGCCAAAGCTGTCTCGCTTGCGACGGCAAGTTTGACCGGCACAACAAGCAGCAACTACACACTGTCGCTCACCGGGGCACCCACTACCACCGCCGACATCACACCAAAGTCGGTCACCATTTCCATTACCCCGACAAGCCGTATATACGACGGAACCACTGCAGCGTCAGTGACATACCAAGACACTCGAATCACAGGCGACGTGTTCACCACCAGTGGAACCGCAACGTTCAGCGACAAGAACGTTGGGACGTCAAAAACGGTAACAGCCACTGGTATCTCGCTCTCAGGAACTGATGCGTCCAACTACACACCAAATACAACTGCAACCAGTACCGCAAATATCACGAAACGAACATTGGCAGTTACCGCCACTGCAAGTAACAAGGTGTACGACGGAAACACCACCGCTTCAGTCACATTTGCAGACAACCGTGTTGCTGGTGACTCCTTTACTGTCAGCGCCACTTCAACTTTCAGTTCAAAGACCGTTGGCACGTCAAAAGTGGTCACTTCAAGCAGCATCGCTCTCGCCGGTACAGATTCAGGCAACTACGCACCCAATACATCGACTACCACCACAGCCAACATCACCGTTCGAGCATTAGCCGTCACAATATCGGCCACCAGCAAGGTGTACGACGCCACCACCACCGTGTCAGTGACCTACCTAGACGATCGGGTGACGAATGACGTACTCACTGTGACAGGTACACCAAGTTTTGACACGAAGAACATCGGTACTGGCAAGACCGTCACGGCAACGGGTATCTCAATCTCAGGTACTGATGCCGCCAACTACCTACAAAACACATCCACGACCACCACCGCAGACATCACAATCAGGTCGTTGACAGTGACTGCAGTTGCAGATACCAAGATGTACGACGCCACAACTGCAGCCACCGCGGTGTACTCAGACAACCGAGTCGCTGGCGATGTGTTCACAGTTAGCGGTACAGCCACTTTCGCCACAAAGACAGCGGCAACAGGAAAAGCAGTCTCCATTGTTGGCATCACTTTGACGGGCACTGATGCCGCGAACTACTTACCCAACTCCACCACATCATCTACAGCTGATATCACCCAACGGCCACTTGAGGTGACGGGAACGTTGCAGGCTCTCGACAAGGTGTACGACGCAACTCGAACGGCCACGTACAACGTTGCGGATCTCACATTGGTGGGAGTTCAAGGAAGTGACGCAGTGGGCGTCACTAACCCGCGCGGACGATTCCGAACCAACGCGAACGTGGGAGTTGGCAAAGTAGTGGAACTCACATCGTTCCAGTTCACAGGCGCCGACTTGGGCAACTACGCCGTTTCTGTGAACAACTCACCCATCACCTATGCATCAATTACCGCGCGCCCATTGGCAGTGTCCATCACTGCTTCGAATAAGACGTACGACGCATCTGACGCGGCATCTGTTACATATGCCGATGATCGTGTAGTTGGCGATGTGTTTACCGTTAGCGGAACCGCCACTTTCAACGACAAGACCGTGGGCACAAGCAAGACAGTCACTGCAAACAACATCATTCTCACGGGAACCGCCGCAGGTAACTACACACAAAACACCACCGCCACCACCACCGCCAACATCACGGCGAAGGCCCTCACTGTTTCCATCACCGCCAGCAACAAGGTGTACGACGGAAACACCACCGCATCGGTTACATATGGAGATACACGTCAGGCGGGCGATGTGCTGTCCATCACCGGTACACCCACCTTCTCTTCCAAAACAGTTGGGACATCAAAGGTTGTCACAGCTAACAGCATCTCCGTGACGGGTACGGACGCAGCAAACTACACATACAACACATCGGCTACTACCACCGCCAACATCACGGCGAAGGCCCTCACTGTTTCCATCACCGCCAGCAACAAGGTCTACGACGGAAACACCACTGCATCAGTCACATACGGCGACGATCGTGTCTCTGGCGATGTACTCACAGTGAGTGGAACACCGACCTTCTCATCCAAAACAGTTGGAACATCAAAGGTTGTCACTGCCAACAGCATCGCTATCACCGGTACTGATTCGGGCAACTACACACAAAACACCACTGCCACCACCACCGCCAACATCACCTCACGAACACTCACCGTCACCATCACCGCCAGCAACAAGGTGTACGACGGAAGCACTACTGCATCAGTCAGTTACGGCGACAACAGAGTTGCAGGCGACGTTCTCACGGTAAGTGGAACACCGACCTTTAGCGACAAGAACGTTGGTACGGCAAAAACAGTGACCGCCAACAGCATCGCTATCACCGGTACTGATTCGGGCAACTACACACAAAACACCACTGCCACCACCACCGCCAACATCACCTCACGAACACTCACCGTCACCATCACCGCCAGCAACAAGGTGTACGACCAAACGAATGCAGCTTCCATTTCGGTGAGCGACAACCGCGTTACAAACGACGTCTTGACAGTTGCGTACACATCATCAACGTTCGCCGACAAGAACGTGGGCAATACCAAAACAGTCACTGCATCGGGCATTTCCATTAGTGGCACCGATGCGGGCAACTACACACAAAACACCACTGCCACCACCACCGCCAACATCACGAAAAAGTCTTTGGTTGTCACCATTACTGCTAGCAACAAGGTGTACGACCGCACAACTACTGCATCAGTCACCTATGCAGATGATCGAATTGCTGGTGATGTTCTCACGGTGACTGGTACTCCCACGTTTAGCGACAAGAACGTGGCAGACAGCAAAACCGTGACCGCCAACAGCATCGCTATCACCGGTACTGATTCGGGCAACTACACACAAAACACCACTGCCACCACCACCGCCAACATCACCTCACGAACACTCACCGTCACCATCACCGCCAGCAACAAGGTGTACGAC
>CAYSPE010000014.1:0-33671 GCA_964432845.1 uncultured Bifidobacterium sp. | reverse complement strand
CAACACTTCGAGTGTTCGCTGATCTACCCAGCCTTTGCCAAATGACTCTCGCACTTGAACGGCCTGAGTAATGGAAGGCGTGTAGGCCACCAATAGCCCACCGCGAACTAGAACCTTTTCTGCGTGCGGTACCACTCGCCACGGTTCCGGTAGATCAAGCATCACGCGGTCGAACTCCCCTTCGGGTGCTTGTTCGTAGCTGTCCCCAATGGAGACGTTGTAATTATCGAGTGCAGCCTCTCCGAGAAATGACCGCACGTTGGCCTTGGCTCGATTCAGGAAGTCTTCGCGCAGCTCAAGGCCCGTTACTTGGGCTCCCCAACGCAGCATGGTCATGGACAGTGCTCCGGATCCAATGCCTGTTTCAAAAACACGTACACCTGGGTGGATGTCGCCAATCATGCACATCGGGGCCAAATCTTTTGGATAGATGACCTGTGCACCACGAGGCATTTCAATGACAAAATCTTCCAAGGTGGGTCGAAGAACGATGTACTTTGCGCCTTTGGTTGTCTCGCAAAGTATTCCTGGTTGTGCACCAATGACCTGAGTGTGTGGGATAAAACCAGAATGACTGTGAAACTCGCCTTCCACGTTCAAAGTAACGAGATAACGCCTTTGCTTTGAATCGACAAAGAGAGCTTTCTCTCCTTCTAAGAACACTGAACTCATTGTGACGACTTTCTGGTCTGTTGCACGGACACTGTGGCGGTTTCACCCTTACGAAGGTGGACCACTTCGGGTCTATTCAGGAACCGAGAGACCCATCGAGCAACGGCAATGACAATCAAAGCCCTACGGAACCACACACTGCTTCCTAGTTTTCGTTTCGTCATTCGGCGACCGATAAGTCGCAAGAGGGCGATCATCTATTAGAACCGGCGAAACTCGACGCGTGACCCGCGTTTGCGACCACTGCGACGGCCAAAGAGATAAGCGAGAAGCACCACAACTGTTGCAATGGCGGAACCGGCTGCGATAACCGACTGTTTCTTATCCGCGGCGCGGCCCTGGATATCGGCTTGGAGAGTCCTGAATTTTGACTCAAGGTCATCTCGCGAAATTCTATTTTCTGACACGTCTACTCTCCCTTTGCCAAACTGCGTTTTGAAATGCGTGAGAACGCAACCCACACCAATGCGGCCATCACAATCAATGTGATGAAGTAATGAACGAAAGACCAAGACCCGTCTAACGCTGTGCCGCCGATGTCTTGGCTGAATCTGAGCACGGCCATGGCGCCGAACACCATTGAAAGACCTAGTGAAAGGGCGGCGAGAGAACCCATGGCGAGCCAACGAGCGGCGCCCTTCAGTGGCCCGACTGTTTCTTGCAGGGCATACGCTTTCACTGACTCCACCAGATCGGTCACCTGATCTGCTGTGTGAGCCTTGCGGCGAAACAGTGGGGTCTTTTCATCCATGGGGGTATCAGCCTACGCCCCCGTGGAACAGTTATCCACAGGTGATTGATCTCATGGTGCTAGCTGGTCGGGTTGTGGGTTGGCCTTGGCTTTTCCTATGGCCGTGCCAAATGCATCCCAAATGGGTCGATATGCACTCTTGTTGTCAATCAACGCCTTGTTGAGCAGCAGCGAAAACACCAGTGGTTGTTCGTTGGTGAGAGGCACATAGCCGACGAGCGCCTTTACGCCGTTCAAAGTACCTGTCTTGCCTACGAGGCGTCCCTGCACGGGAGTTCCGTCAAATGCATCTCGGATTGTGCCTGATACTCCCGCCACAGCCATGAGGCCTGGTAGGGATTTCTTGCCCTTGTCCAGCAATTGAGAAAAAGCGTTACACGAAATCTTGTTGCTTGACGACAATCCTGAACCGTCATTAACAGAGACCGAGTCGAGTAATCCCCACTTTGCGAGATATTCATTGACAACTTGAAGACCGCTTGCCGTACTCCCCGACTTCTTTTTGACATATCCCACTTCTTTGAGCACCATCTCCGCCGTGTTGTTGTCGCTGTTTGTGAGCATCTCTTTTACAACGTCAGACAGTGGAGCAGACGTGACGGAGGCAATGTCGGTGAGCGATGCAGGTAGTGATGCGCGTGCATTTTGGCCTCCGATAAAGATGCCGCGCTGCGAAAGCAACGCATGCAATTCCGATGCTGCAGCGAGTGCAGGGTCGTCTGGTTTCATATTTTGTCCGAGAACAACACCGTCATCCACCATGAGTGCTCCGAGTGGCCCGGCCTCTGTGAAATGAAAGTCACTAGGCCAAATGTCGACAAATCTCTTGTCGTCGTATCTTGAATCATCAACAATGATTGATCCTGTGATTTGTCGTACTCCTGCAGCCACGACTTGATCGGCAAGTGATGCAAGTGAGGTCGGGGTCAGCGTCGGATACTTTTCGGTACTGGTGTATTCCACGCGGCTCAACAGAGGATCGCCACCGCCGACAAAGTACAAATTGTCAACAATGCCGTTGATAGGTGGGGCTGATGTCTTGACAAAGGTTTTATATGTGTAATTAGGCCCCAGCGCGTCCATTGCTACAAGTGCGGTGACAACTTTGGTGCTCGAGGCGGGTGTTGACATTTGTTGTGCGTTGATACTGAGAACGGTTCGTCCTAGCCAATCGACGCGCACGCAAGAAGAGCTAGGAATAAGCGAAGCCATTGACGTGAGCGCTCGCGAGACGGATCCGATTCGGGTGATATTTGACAAATTGGAAGGAGCGCGTCGTGCGGACAGTAACGGCACCTTTGGTGATAGACCTGCCGACGCCGAATGCAACGGCCTCACAGCCTTCGCAACATGCGATGAAGCAAAGTAGCCCGCTCCAAGCAGGATCATTCCAATTAAGCCAACCGAGAAGACGACTCGCTCTGGTCGTTCTGCTCGCCGCCGCCGCCCCGTATTAACGCGTCGCGACACCTGTGTGCACCGCGTATCGATAAAGGTGACCGAGTGCAGTAACAGCGCGATTTCCGCTTGCGTAACACAGTCTTCCTGTTTCGCGTACCGTTCGGACTCCGGCATTGTCTGGGTCAGCTACTGCGAGTTCTGTGGCAACAAGGATTGGTTTGCCCGTCGCTACAGAAAGGTCGTGTGCTGCTTGTGCGAAGCGGCTGTCTTGACGCTCGTGATACTCAACAATTCGTTCCAGTCCATCGCCCGGATAGAAACGACCCTCACGCATTAAGCGTGCTTGGTTTGCCTGAATGCCAAGGCCTAGATAGATAACCGCATCGACATCAGGGTGCGACGCAATCATCTCCATCACTTCGGGAATCGTGTCTCGAGTTTCTCCGCCTGCGCAGTCGACTGGGTTGTTCTTGCTCCAACGAGGAGGAAGCTTGGTGTCAATTTGTTTGCGTAGATCTTCGGGCAGTTGCATTAACTGCAATTTTCCGTCTCGGGCAATGGCGTCGCTCGTCACAACTCCCCAGCCACCAGCTGTTGTGAGGATCACGATATTTGGGCCCTTTGGAAGCGGCTGTGTCGCAAAAGTTGCTGCGGCCTCATATGCCTCTTCCACTGTGACGGCACGCGAAATACCCGCGGCCTTGCATGCACCATCGAAAATGGAGTCATTTGCTGCCAAGGCGCCAGTATGGCTGGCGGCTGCTCGAGCTCCCTTATCGGTGGCGCCACCTTTCACCAATACAACTGGCTTCTTCTTGGTGACTTCTCCAAGACGGGACATGAGTCCTGCACCGTCATGTATGCCCTCGACATAAGCGAGAGACACACGTGTTGCGTCATCAGTCGCATACCACTCAATAAGGTCGGCTACTCCGAGAGCTGCCGCATTGCCGGCGGAAACGGCACGACTGATACCGACGCCAGCTGAGCGTGCATAGTTCATAAAACTAGAGACAAAGTTGCCGCTCTGACTGGCAACAGCGATTGCTCCAGCTGGTGGGTTGGGAGCAACAATTTGTGCGCACAGTTTTGCGGGCGTAGACACAACGCCTTGACCATTGGGGCCCGCAAGCAAGATTCCCAATTCATCTGCCAGCGCTACCAGTTCGGCTTCGAGAACCTTGCCTTCTTCTCCCGCTTCGCCGTATCCAGCAGATGTGAGGAATGCAGCGCGCACACCTTTTGCTGCGCAGGCACGTAATAGGTCGGGGTTTGCCGAAGCAGGAGTACATACAAATACAAGATCAATTGCATTGTCGGGCAGTGCAGCAATGTCTGCGACAGTCTTGATTCCGAGTACCTCTTCGCCTTGAAGATTTGTACCAAAGACGCCACCTGCGTATCCACTAGCCAAAATATTGTGCAACGAAACGAAGCCGAACTTCCCCGGGTGGGTGGATGCACCAGTGACAAGTACTCCCTTGGGTTCAAATAAAGCTCGGAATTGTGCATCTGAATATGGTGGTCGCGCGCCGGTCGCATTGGTGACTCGTTCGCCAATTTCCACTAGGGCGTCTACGGCAACGATGTCACCATTTGAACTCACAATCAGTGGATTGACGTCAACAGACACGATGTCTTGTCGTTCTACGGCAACACGAGATAAACCAACAAGACAATCAACAACTTGATTGATATTAACTGCTGACTCGCCGCGGAAATCCTCGAGCATGTCCTGCATGCGTAGAGATTGCACCATTCCAAGAGCACCTTCTCGAGTTAAAGGAGCTGGGCGGAACTGAACATCTGCGATGACCTCGGCCATCACACCGCCAATACCAAGCATGACGGTTGGTCCAAATTGTGCATCAACGAGAACTCCAGCGATAAGTTCGCGAGTGCCGGCAATCATCGGTGCTACCAGCAGATGGACATCTCCGTCTTCTGGCGTGGCAGCGCCAAGAAGTTGAACGGCTGCATCCTCCACGCTGTGGGCGTCATTCAATCGAAGCCGAACGAGTCCGCGCTCGGTTTTGTGAGCAATTTTGTCGCCACCCAATTTCACCACTACGGGGAAACCCAATTCTGTTGCGGCGGCGGCAGCCTCTTGGGCTGTACTGACCTTCTTTTCTGGAGCAAATGGAACTCCGAAGGCAGACAGAAGTTGCTTGGAATCGGACTCAGAAAGTGTGTTGGAAGTAGTGGAAGATGACACGGCTATACACGGTAGTCATTTGAAGTCACCCATACCCCTCTTGCAAGGTATGGAGACCGAAATTACGACGTATGTGAGGCGATGAGTTGGGCAATGTCCCCTGCCATCTCGCCAATCACAAGGTGTCCCGCCGGAAGTTCAACCAATCTGGCCCCCGCAATTGTTGCTGCAAGGTGTCGAGATTTTGAGATGTCCACCCATCTGTCTTCAAGGCCACCAATCACCAAACATGGCGCAGTAATCGTCGGCAAGTGCTCTTCAATATCCACACGAATATCAAGATCAAGGTGTGCATCTGAGCCTGGTTGCACACTAGAAGCCGCCATTGCTACGGCCCCGTCGACCATCGGTTCAACCATGGAGAGTGTGTTCACCGTGTATCCGTCGGCCAGTGCGTACCGCATGAAAAGTTCTGGACTGATTGCAATAAGGCGACGCCATAAGTCGAAAGTGATTCGCATTCGTGCATCGGATTGTGACCATCCGCATAACGAAGTAACGGTGAGGACACGAGATGGTTCGAATGCAGCGGTGCGCAATGCGGTGACTGCGCCTAGCGAGTAGCCGACAACGTGAAATTTCTCATGTCCAAGTTCCGTCATGAGGGTAAGTGCATCTTCCACCATCTCGTCCAGTTGAATTGGCTTCTCTGGCATTGACGATTCACCAGAGCCTGGAAATTCAAAATTCACCCACGTACGGCTTTGGGGGCACGCCTCTCGGACTTGGTCCCATGCATTTCCTGCTTGTGTGGTGCCATGGAAAGCGAGGATTGCCGGCCCGCTTCCGCTGGTGGAGTATCCGATTGTGCGTCCGTTTCTCACGAATGTAGCCATGGCGACACCGTATACGAGCAGATATAGCGCAGATCTATTTCAGCAAAGCTGCGCGGAAGAAACCTATGACATGTTCGCAATGGTCCTGCACGTTTTTTGATGTCAGTGCTTTGTCTTCGAGTAATTCATCTATAAATGGGGCATCGGAAAAATATGTGAGTATTGCTCCGTATCCCGTGATGAGCAGGTGGCGAGAGTCGTGCTGACGGAACGTTCCGTTCTTCATTTGTTCGTCAAAGTAAATGACAGCTGAGTCAAACAGAGGTTTCAAAACTGCTGAGAGGTCAATGCCGAGATGTTCGCCGCCATCGAGTGCTTCGCGTCTCATGATGCGTACATAGTCAGGAGTATCGGCAAACAGAGCGAATCCAGCCCGCAACACCAGTTCGGCCTTGTCCCATCCGGATACGGGAGATGCAATGGAGACTTCTAAACGCTGCATCCAGTCTGACAGCAAGCGCTCGAACAGATTCTCGTACAGAGATTCCTTGCTGGGAAAGTGGTGCAACAGACTTGGACGGCGAATACCCACACCGGCGGCAATGTCATTAAGCGATGTGCCGTCGTATCCTCGCTCCGCAAAACACTTCAATGCTTCATCAAGGATTTGATCGCGGGTTGATTTCTGCGATTCGGGCATTTCTGTCACAGGTGACAAACTACCGTCTCTTATGCCTACCTACTGGTAGGTAGTGGGATAAGGTCACGTTATGAGCACTTTGTTAACAGCGTTTTTGGCGGCCTGCGTGGTGGCAACCATGGCAAATACGTGCACCACCGTGTACTTGCATCGGGCACTCAGCCATCGCGCCCTCAGTCTTCGACCTGAAGCGTCTTGGGTTTTCCGGTTGGTCCTGTGGTTGACCACTGGCATCAAACCAAAGGAATGGGTTGCTGTGCATCGCAAGCATCATGCCTTCACTGACGTTGATGGCGACCCACACTCTCCTGTTCTCACAAGTTGGCAGCACGTGCAGATGAAAAATGTTGCTATGTATCGAGCCGCTTTGGCTGATCCAGAATTGGTACTGAAGTACGCCAAGGATTTGCCTGACGATAAGTGGGACCGCATGTTCTTTGGACATAACAAGACGGGGTTGCTCATTGGAATCGGAATCTTGATTGTTGTCTTCGGACCAGTTACTGGCTTATTGGCTGCTTTTGTTCACGCCAACATGTATCTCGCCGGCAATGCAGCTGTGAATGCAATGGGGCATCACTTCGGTCGTCGCCCTTATGACAATGGCGCTACAAACTTGCAGTGGTTGGCATTGTGCACAATGGGTGAAGGATTGCACAACAACCATCATGCTGCACCTTCGTCCGCACGGTTGTCTCACAGTCGTTCCCAAATAGATTTTGGATGGTGGGTCATCAAGGCGCTCACCACACTTCACTTGGCAAGACTTCGATTCGAGGACATTCGTCTCACTCCCTCGGCGAAAGCAACAAGCGTCTAACTCAACTACGGTTGTTTCGTGGAAATTGAGCTGACGTGTACTCAACTTTTTGATGGGCACAGGTTGCGTGGCGCTTCGCGCGTCGTCATTCGAAACGGGTTGGTTCAACTTATTGAGCCAATTGAAGGTGAGGGAATGTTCCCTCTTCTGAGTCCTGGCTTTGTCGATATCCAAATGAATGGATTCTCATCATGGGATGTGGCTGCGGTCGACGAACCGGGTCTTCACGAATTATCGAATGAGTTGTCGCGGGTTGGGACTACTTCGTGGCTCGGAACCATCGTGACTGCACCACTTGATCGTCTAGGAGCATCCATTCATCGATTGCACAGAATCTTTTCTGTTGGTGCGGTCCCTGGATTCATGGGACTTCATCTTGAGGGTCCGTTCTTGGGCAACTCTGCTGGAGCGCACAATCCTGACTGGATCATCCCCATCGATAACGGTTGGCTTGAATCGCTTCCCCCTTCGGTGAAACTCATCACTCTTGCTCCAGAACAATCACAGTCGGCCGCTGCCATTTCTCAATTAACGCATAAGGGTGTTCGAGTATCACTAGGGCATTCGCAACCGACAAAAGATCAATTCGAGTCCTCTATTGGTGCTGGTGCGAACTTGATCACCCACCTGTTTAACGGAATGAGTGGCGTGCACCATCGTCTTGATGGACTCGCTCTCTTTGCTTTGACGAACGACCACGTACAGACTGGTCTCATTGCCGACGGTGTGCATTGTTCATCCGACTCTGTGAATTTGGCCTTTCGGGCGAAAAAGCCAGGCGGAGTGGTTCTTGTTTCTGACTCCATTGCGTGGCAATCTGCGTGGGCCGCACACCGGCGGGTTCAAATAGTGCATGGTGCGCCACGACTTCCCAATGGGACTCTCGCGGGGTCATCGACTCCACTGTCTGGTTGTGTCAGGTTTGCGGTTCGTGTCGCTGGGGTTCCGCTTGTGTCGGCCTTGGTGGCCGCAACCTCATCGCCTGCCCGTGCAATGGGATGGAGCCACGTCGGCCATCTCACCGAGGGTCAACCAGCCGATGTGATTGCCCTTGATGATGAACTTTCCGTCTTGAACACGTGGCGGCGATTACCATCAGTACGTGGCTAGCAAATTAAGTACTCAGCAGGATCAACAGGCGATTGCCCTTATTCGCGGAATCGCAATGGATGCGCCTTTGGCAGCCAAGAGCGGTCACCAAGGCACCGCAATGTCCCTCGCTCCACTGGCACACGTGCTGTACAGCCGTGTGATGCAACATGACCCAGCTAATCCGCAATGGGTCAATCGAGACCGCATCATTTTGTCCAATGGACACGCATCCATTCTCCAGTACGCCTTGTTGTATCTCAATGGTTACGGTCTCACGCTTGACGATCTTCGGTCATTCCGTCAGTGGGATTCAGCGACACCTGGACACCCAGAGGTGGGACACACTGCTGGAGTAGAGGTCACAACGGGTCCCCTCGGCCAAGGCTTTGCAAATGCAGTTGGCATGGCCATTGCGGAAGCTCATCTTCGCGAGACACATGGTGCAGAAACCATCGACCATCGCACATACGTGATTGTTGGTGACGGTTGTTTGATGGAAGGTATCAGTCACGAGTCAGCTTCACTTGCTGGTCACCTGAAACTCGACCACCTCATTGCAATCTTCGATGACAACAAGATCACAATTGATGGTTCTACCGATCTCACCTGTACCGATGACGTCCCTGCTCGATTCCGTTCCTATGGATGGAACGTCATCGAGGCAGGAGAAGTGGCAGAAGATTGCGATGCAATTGAGAAAGCGCTAATGCAGGCACGTCAGCACACTGGTGCTCCCACTTTGGTGGTCTTACGTACACACATTGGTTTTCCTTCACCAGAGTTGACCGACAAGCATGAGGCACACGGAAACCCATTCACTGCAGAGTTAGTCACATCAACCAAGAAAGTAATGGGCATCCCTGACGAGCCATTTTGGGCTCCGGAAGAACTGGTGAGTGCGTATCGTGTTCATGTCGCCCAACGTGCTGCAGAAGCAGTTGATACCTGGTCAAGGGCTGCCAATTCCCAGTCTCGGCAACTACTTGAAACGACGGAACTGAACGCTGGTGCAATTCGTGCTTCTCTTCCTGTGTTTGATGAGAGCACAAACTTGGCAACACGGCAAGCGTTCCAAAAAGTTCTTGAAGCGACAAATGAGTCGGTACCTAATGTTCTTGCCGGGGCTGCAGACCTCACGGGCAACACAGGTGCAAAATTGGCTGCCACCTCTGGATTTTCAGCAACTAATCGTTCCGGTAAACAGGTGTACTACGGAATCCGCGAACATGCCATGGGTGCCGCAATGGTCGGCATGGCCTTGCACGGTGGTGTGATTCCAGTGGGTGGCACATTCTTTGTTTTTGCTGACTACATGCGACCATCAATTCGTCTTGCTGCGCTGTCGAAGGCACGGTGCGTTTTTGTATTCAGCCACGACTCAGTGGGCGTTGGTGAAGATGGTCCTACCCACCAGCCAATCGAGCATCTCGCATCGCTTCGCGCAATTCCCGGTCTTCAGGTGATTCGTCCAGCTGATCCAAATGAGACTGCCCACGCTTGGCTTGCTGCGGTCACACACGATGGGCCGACCGCAATCATTCTTTCCCGTCAGAACGTGCCCTCCTTGACAGATGGAGAGGCAGTCCATGCTGGAGCCGCAATCATCCGCTCTGTCGACTCCCCCGTTGCCACCATCATTGGTACAGGTAGCGAAGTAGGCGTTGCGGTTGAAGCCGCCCAACAATTGGCTTCAACGGGCGTCAACGTAAATGTGGTGTCAATGCCATCATGGGAGCGGTTCATGAAGTTGTCTGCTGCAGAACGAGAGAAAATATTGCCCTCTAGTTTGCCTCGTATCAGTGTTGAAGCTGGAAGCACATTTGGTTGGACCATGTTTGCAACCCACAGTGTTGGTATTGACCGATTCGGAGCCAGCGCTCCAGGCAATGTGGTGATGGACAAACTTGGTATCAACGTGAACAACGTTGTAGCCACGGTAAAGGCCGCGTTGGCCTCATGAGTTCATTGCTGCGTTCGCTCTATGTTGAACAGGGCCAAAGCCCTTGGCTCGACAATTTACAACGCAGTTACATTTCCTCCGGAAGGTTGTCCGCGCTCATCGCAAGTGGAGTGCGAGGACTCACATCCAATCCAACAATCTTTCAGAAGGCAATACAAGGTTCTTCTGACTACGACGAACAATACTTTGCTCTTGTACGCAGCGGCGCTAGCCCAGTTGACGGGTACTGGGAATTGGTTGTCTCGGATATTCAGAATGCTCTTGACGCATTTGCGAGCTTGTATGAAGAATCACATGGTACTGATGGTTTTGTAAGTGTTGAGGTAGATCCGTCTCTTGCGAGAGACACTTCGGGAACAATTTCTGCAGCTCGAGCTCTGCATGAGCGAGTTAATCGGCCGAATGTGATGATCAAGATTCCGGCAACTCAAGAGGGATTGCCGGCAATTCACGCCATGATTGCTGAGGGACGAAATGTAAACGTCACACTCATTTTCAGCCTTCAAAGGTATGAGCAGGTGATCGATGCGTTCATTGCTGGTTTGGAAGAGCGAGCACGTCTGAACCTACCTGTCGCTGGTATATCAAGTGTCGCAAGCTTCTTCATTAGTCGAGTCGACAATGAGATCGACAAGGTCCTCGATGAAAACGGGTCCCCCGATGCACTCACACTGCGAGGTCTAGGCGCCATTAATCAAGCTCGTCTTGCCTACGACCTTTTTACGAAGAAATTCTCGGGTCCACGGTGGGAGAGATTGGAGGCCCTGGGGGCACAAGTGCAGCGTCCACTGTGGGCATCTACATCCACCAAGAACCCCGCATATAAAGACACGTTGTACGTGGACCAACTCATTGGTCCTCGCACAGTAAACACACTTCCTGAGCCAACTCTCGAGGCTTTCGCAGATCATGGCACCATAGCCCGAACAATTGATGCTTCCGTTGAAGTGAGTCGGCGTCAATGGTCTTCGCTATCCAATTTCAATGTCCACGTCGACGTCATCGCTCAGAAACTTGAAGATGAAGGAGTCGCATCATTTATCGCAAGTTTCAACGAACTGATCGGTGCACTAGAAGCAAAAGCCGCCCTCGCTTAACTGACATGGGACCACGAGTCGACCCAACATCGGCCCTGGGGCGAATTACCAATCTGTTCGAGAAGTCGAGTAGGTCTCCGTCGGATCTTCGACACGTCGTGCGCTTGCTCACCGCTGCGGGTGAATTGATTGATGGTGATGCTTCCTCACTTGATATCAAGATTGCTTCATCGGCCGTGGAAGAAATGGCCAGAGCCTTTGACATGTTCGCGCCATACCGACATGTTCCAAAAGTTTCCATCTTTGGTTCTGCTCGCACGACGCCAGATAACCCGATCTACTCAACAACCGCACAGACCGCGAAAGAGCTTGCTGATGCGGGGTTCATGGTCGTTACAGGTGCTGGACCCGGAATCATGGAAGCCGGCATGTTGGGTGCGGGCCGTGAGAAATCAATAGGAGTCTCTATTCGTCTTCCATTTGAGACGGGAGCTAATTCAGTCATTGCTGGTGACGAGAAGTACGTGAGCATGCGGTATTTCTTCACGCGCAAATTGATGTTAGTGAAAGAGTCACATGCGTTTTTGTGTCTGCCAGGCGGGTTTGGCACGTTGGATGAGACCTTTGAGTTGCTGACCCTGGCTCAGACTGCAAAGTCGGTACCTGTGCCCATCGTGATGCTCGAGGTTGCTGGTGACCCGTTTTGGAGTCCGTTGATGGATGTGATGGAGCCACTCCTCATCAAACATGGCCTCATTTCCGAATCTGACACTTCTTTGTACACCATCACAGATGACATTCATGAGGCTGTTTCGGTTATTACAGCTTTCTATTCGAATTACCATTCCATTCGATTTGTTGATAACCGAATGTACGTGCGAATGCAAAGAATGATTCCCGCCGAGAGGATGCAGGAATTAGTGAATAAGTTCGGTCACTTGTCCAAGGATGGAAACATCTTTTCAGTTGCGGCTTCAGACGTAGAGGTACGAGACGAAGACAATGTTGAATTGGCCAGACTCTCGTTGGAGTACAACGCAAAGGGATTCGCCGACCTACGTCCGTTGATTGATTGGATCAATCAGTTTTAGATTCGCTCAAATGGTGGATGGCTTTCTCCACTGCCCGTCGCGCTTGAGACACCCTTTTCTCATCCTGTGGTCTTTGTGTTTCTCCGTCTGCAATTGCCTCACTGAGGATGCTCATTGCTAGGTCATTGAGTTCATCGGAAATTTGCTGAAGTTTCTCTGCGATAGTGCTCATCTGATGCATAGACATGGCGTAGCGTATCTACTTGTGCTGAGAGAAGACCAACCCCACGAATGGATCAGTTTTGAAGATTCGAAAGAACTTCGTACATGGATGATTGACGCCACTTTTCTGCGCTCAAGTTTTAAATGTATTTACGGCGAGGGTTGTCAGGGAGTCCACGATGACCCCACTCCTGAACTCATGCAAGGTTGTTGCTCCTTCGGTGCACATTTTCTCGACGAGAAAGATCTCAAGTCGGTGACCAAGTCAGTGAAGCGACTGAAAGCCAAACACTGGAAGCATAAAGACAAGGCCAAGGACAAGGGCTGGTACACCACAAACAAAGATGGAGAGTCAAAGACTCGGGTTGTCAATGGAGCTTGTATTTTTCACAACCCCACGGGGTTTGAAGGCGGCACAGGCTGTGCTTTTCATATAGCTGCGGTAGAGGCGGGCGAGCGCCACATGGATTGGAAGCCAGACGTGTGTTGGCAGGTACCAGTTCGTCTGGAAGAACACATCGAAGATGGTGGATACGTGGTCTCCACCATCCGCGAATGGAAGCGTCGTGACTGGGGCGATGGTGGAGATGATTTCAGTTGGTGGTGCACCGATTCATCAATTTCATTTATCGGCAGAGATCCCGCCTACATCTTTTTCAAAGATGAACTCACAGAGATCATGGGCAAAGAGTCGTACGAAACAATGGTCACATTGTTGAATAGGCCCACAGCAGTGCCACTGCCCCACCCCTCTTTGAAGAAGAAATAATCACGGCGCCCGGCGCCGCTTTCTACCCCTTTTTGTTGGCGCGCTTGCGATCCTCAAGGCTCAGTGCACGCTTACGAATGCGAATGTTCTTTGGTGTCACTTCCACCAATTCGTCATCGCCAATCCATTCAATTGCGGATTCGAGCGTGTGTTCAATGGGGGCAGCCAACTTGATGCCGTCGTCGTGGCTGTGTGTGCGAATGTTGTTCTTTTCTTTGGCGCGAACGCAATTCACCACCATCTCTTCGCCACGTGCACCTTCACCGACAACCATGCCTTCATACACCTCAGTTTGTGGGTGCACGAACAAGGTGCCGCGCATCTGCAACGTGTCGAGTGCATAGGCAGTTGTGCTGCCCATACCGGCGGCAATCATGGCTCCACCTAAACGGTGAGGAAGTTCTCCCGCCCATGGAGTCCAGCCTGCGTGTGTTTGGTTCAGCAAAGCAGTTCCACGCGTTGAGGTCATCAACGTTGAACGGAAACCGATGAGGCCACGTGATGGGGCTTCAAATGACACGATTGTGCGACCTGGGTCGCCAGGTCGCAAGTCTGTGACTCGGCCCTTGCGAGGTGCTAGCTCTTGAGTAATAGCACCCACGTATTCATCTGGCACGTCGCAAGTACCCGACTCCAAGGGTTCATGCTTCTTGCCGTTGATCTCTTTGGTAATTACTTCAGGTCGACTTACTTGCAGTTCGTAACCTTCGCGACGCATATTTTCAATAAGAACTGCCAACTGCAATTCTCCTCGCCCCGCAACGGCGGTGACGTCGGGTGATTCGGTGTCTGAGATCTTGATGGAGACATTGCCCAAGATTTCTTTGTTCAGGCGATCTCGCAAGTGGCGACTGGTGACGTACTTTCCCTCGCGGCCGGCAAAAGGTGATGTGTTGACACCGAAACTCATACGAATAACAGGTTCGTCCACTTCGAGTCGTGGCAATGGCGTGGTGACCTCAACAGAGGAGATGGTGTCGCCAACTTCCACCTCGGGTATTCCGGCGAGTACAAAGAGGTCGCCCGCTTCAATTTGCTCAACCTCAGTACGGCCGATTCCATCAAAGACACTCAATTGGGCAATTCGACGCTTCAGGGGGTTTCCGTCAGTGTCTTTGCCCCATAACGCAACAGTGTCGCCCTTTTTCATGGTGCCGCTATGTACGCGACCAATGGCGAGACGACCCAGATAATCAGAGGCGTCCAGGTTGGTGACGAGTGCCGTGAGCGGGGCGCTTGCATCGACCTGAGGCTGTGGAACAGTTTCAATGATTGTTTCGAGCAGGCATGACAGGTCAGCATCTGCAGCAGGCATACCGATACCCATCATCGCGCGGCCTTCGCGGGCCACCGCAGAAATGACGGGGAATGAAAGTTGGTCATCGGAACTAGCAATGTCGAGGAACAACTGCTCGACTTCTTCGAGTACTTCTTCTGGTCGGGCGTCTTGTCGGTCCACTTTGTTGATCACCAAAATGACGGGAAGGCCGCGACCTAGTGCCTTCGAAAGAACGTAACGAGTCTGTGGAAGTGGACCTTCTGCGGCATCAACGAGCAACACAATGCCGTCGACAAGGGCAAGAGCTCGCTCTACCTCACCACCAAAGTCGGCGTGTCCTGGGGTGTCCACCAAGTTAATGAGCACGCCGCCATACGTAATGCGCGCAGCCTTGGCCAAGATGGTGATTCCACGCTCACGTTCTTGGGCATCACTGTCCATAACCCGGTCCACCACTTGCTGGTGTGCAGCAAATGCGCCAGTGGTTTTGAGAAGTGTGTCTACAAGGGTGGTTTTGCCATGGTCTACGTGGGCGACCATGGCGACATTACGGAGAAGTGTCATTGAGGGGTGTTTCTGTGTAGAAAAGCCGCGAACGGCTGTTTATTCGGCGTCAGAGGACTCATCAAAGTCCTCGTCGTCTTCGTCGAAGAGATCGGCGTACCGCTCGGCAATCGCCGCGTATTCGTCGTCGTCGTCATGTGAGGTATTGCGCGAGGAGTCGCCAAAACCAAGGTCTGCGGCACTAGGGCCAGCTTGCTTCAGTTTTCGCGCCTCTTCAAAGCGGCGATGTCGACCCTTTTTCATGGTCGTACTCCGAACAGTGTGTGGCACGAATGCCGTAGGGATAGTCCGAAATAGGATACATGGGACTCATGCCGAATATCGGTAATTGACCTGTTCCTATGGAACATCAATCAATTTGAGGCCGTTTGTGCCGTTCTTGAGGGAAAATGTCAGTGCCTTACGGCCCGCCACAAGGTCTTCAATATCTCTGCCAACAATTTCTGCCCGCCACCCGTGTGCCAATCGGGCCGTTGGAGAACCGCCCAATAAATCCAGAATGTCTTTCCGGGTTCCCAGCAGTCCAGCGTCGAGGCTGCTTTGGCGCGCCAACTCCGACACCCACGCCGAGACCAGGGTCACTGCTGGCCGCAATGATTTGTCTACGTCTTCTGTATCGCTTGAGGGAAACGTCAGTTCACCTGTGCTTGCCTCTCGTACGCCGGCGGCAATTGCCTCGAGGAGTGCTCGCCCTTGTGTTCCCGTCGCATGACGATTGTCGACTCCCCTGGTCTGGAGCAGATCGTCTGCTGAGCGCGGAGCCTTTTGCGCGATTCCCAACACCGCGATATCGGACAACACGTGTCGTGGGGGCAAGTCGAGATCCATCGCGCGTTCCTCGCGCCATAGTGCGACATGCTTTGCGATCCATCGGGCTCGTCCCTTGAGAGTTCGAACATCTTTCACGCGTAACCATGCATCTCCGGGTGGATTAGGTCCGGTGGGACGAGTGCGAAGTTCTTCACACGCGTCCACGGCCCACTGCATTCGACCTAGCTGCTTCAGTTCGCTGAAAATGTCTGCTGACAACTCTTCTAAATAAGCAACATCGGATGCTGCGTATGTCAACTGGTCATTTGTGAGCGGGCGACGCAACCAATCTGTTAGTCGATCGCCTTTGGGTACTGTGATCTTCAAGTAGGACTGCAACAAAGATGCCAAGGACGGTTGTGTATAGCCAACAAATCCGGCGCATAACTGTGTATCAAGGATTCGTGACGGAATGAAGCCACAACTCTGGGCAAGAACGTCGAGATCTTGTTGTGCAGCATGCAATACACATGTTGCTCCACTCTCTAGTAAGGGGCGCATCATGTTGGTGTCAACAGCAGTGGGATCGATGAGCGCTATGCGATCGCCTACCGCGATCTGAACGAGTGCTAACTGCGGGAAGTAGGTCTTCTCGCGATGAAACTCGGTATCTAAGTAGTACTCCGAATAAGCGAGTGCGTAGCTGACAAACTCTTGAAGCGCCGAATTTGTTTCAATCCATTCGAAATGGATATCAGTTCGGCTTGTCACCTGTTACGACCCTGTTTCCTTCAATAATCCAACCGCTCGTGCCGCCTCGCACATTGACCAATTGGCGGTCCGAGAATTCGGGCTTGGTTGATAAGAACTCACACGCGCGCCCGCTTCGTCCGCCTCCATGACACACGAAGTAGACGGTGTCTGCCTGTGGAATTTGGGAAAAGGTTTCAGCCAAGCTGCTGGAAGGAAGATTGATCGCCCCTGGTACGTGGCCCTCAAGGTATTCTTCAACCTCTCGAACGTCGACGACCAAGACATCGCCGAGGTCGGCCAATTCACTAACAGTTATTTCAGAAATAGACACGGGCTAAACAATAGTGGCGTCGCCGTCGCCCGAGAGGTCCTCAGGTGTATTCACATTTCGCACAGCCACTGCGGGGACGGGCACTTCAACAACGTCGAGCAGCACTGCTGCTCGGTGAACCGCACGCTCATTTCGCTTCCACACGGACTGAAGAGTTGCCAAGCATTCTGCTTTCGACCATGCAGCACACAACCAATTGAGTCGATCCGTGCGTCCCACGGACGCTTGAGCTTCTTGCAGTGGAGGAACAAGACTGGCAATGACTGCGGCCGTTATGAACGGCATGTCGCAAGAAAGTACGACTACGGAATCATGGCTGGCATTCTTGAGGGCAGTAATGACGCCGCCTAATGGACCTTCTCCCGCGTAAAGATCTTTCTTCCAGGTGCCGGTGATACCGCTGGCTCGTTTTTGTGTGCCGCCAATGATGAGAACTTCTGTTGCTCCAGCATCGTGAGCTGCTCGGCTGACTCGTTCGGCCATAGCAATTCCGTCGACTTCTAATGTCGCTTTGTCGCTCCCCATTCGGGAACTATCCCCGCCAATGAGGATGGCAACAGTGAATTCCTGGCCAGGCATGGTGTCAACGCTAGGGGCATTCTGGCATCTATGGTGTCCTTATGACTCAGATCTTGGCAATTGTTGATGCAAAATCCCTGCAAACGGTGGCTTTGGGCCTCTCTGGAGCGTCCCTTCTACTTGCCCTCATCATGATGGTTGTCATCAAGAACATTGTTGGAAAGATCATTTCTTTGGTCTTTCTTCTGGCGATTGCGGCTGCCGGTTATACACAACGCGCCTCCATCACTGATTGTGTTGACAAAGTACAAGCTCAGGCAACGAGCGGATCAATCAATACAAGTTGCTCATTTTTCGGACGCAGTATCGACATCAAGGTTGACGCTCTGAGTAAGTGATTCCGTGTCGTTCTAGATGCGGCCACACCAACTGTCGTACAAATTCGCCAGCGTGACTAATGGGAGCTCCGTGACCTGCGTCTTGTAGCACCTCCAGCTTTCCGTTGGTCACACTTTCTGCAATCCATTCCGCGCCACGTCGATGATGGTCTGACGCTTTCGTCCCTACTCCAGCCAAGACCGGACAGAGAATCTTCTTCGGATCCCACGGCGGCCCGAGGCGCAAGCTGGTTAGTTCAGCCACCAACGTGGGCCCCTCCTTTCGCCGCTCGTCTTTTGTCTTATCTGGAAGCGCTTCCCATCTCTTTCGACCAATGAGTCGAATCATGAAATTCTCGGCTGCTTCATCGGTGCTAGACGCAATAGCGGCTGCCCCAGCAGATTGTCCTGACCACCATGACATCCACGACAAAGGAGTTTCGTAGGTGGAAACCCCAAGTACTTGTTGAGGAATCCGCTCTGCAGCACCGAGGGCCACATTGCCGCCGAAGCTGTGACCAATCAAGAACACTTGTCTGTCGCCCACGATCTCGACGAGATCATGAATGTGACTCTCGATCGTTCTCTCCCCCGCGAGGCCATTTGATCGGGCGTATCCGCGTCTGTCGTATCGAATCACTGTGGCATAGCGGTGAATTTCACGCGCCAAGCGCGCCATACCGGCAGCTCTATCGAGCGTTCCATGCACGAGAAGGACCGAAATTTCGCTGGGTGGACCAGAAATATCCAAATGAATTCCCGAAACGACTGATGAATGCGAATCAGGGACAAACATTTCTTTATCATCTCATATCAGTGGAACTCATACTTGTACGTCATGCCTTACCTATTCGCCGCGAAGTCACCGATGGCCCAGCTGATCCTGAATTGTCAGCAGACGGTTTGGCGCAAGCTCAACGCTTTGCCGACTACATGGCACTGGAACATATTGATGCCATTTACTCCAGTCCGATGAAACGAGCGGTGCAAACGGCGGAGCCATTGGCGAAGATCAAATCGATGACGCCGATTCTCGTTGAAGGAGTTGCCGAGTTTGACCAGCATTCAAATGAATACATTCCGGTTGAAGAATTAAAAGCGAACAACGACCCAAGATGGAAAGAATTGGTGGAAGGCGGTTACGGAGTTCACGAGGACCCAACCGAATTCAATGAACGCGTTTTCCAGTCGCTGGAAAAGATCATCAACGAAAACAAGGGTGGCAAGGTTGTTGTCACTTGTCATGGCGGCGTTATCAATTCCTATTTGGCAAGAGTTCTGGAAGTGCCCGCAACTCGAGGTCAATTCTTTTATCCCAACTACACGTCAATCCACCGCATAGCGGCCTCGAGCGCTGGCCACCGAAGCATTCTTTCCATCAATGAAACCAGCCACTTGCGCGGTACCGGTTTGCCGATTGGTCTTTTCCATGGCTGAGTCCACTGTCACCTCGCTCATTGAGTGGCTTGATGTTTCTCCAACGCCATTTCATGTTGTGAGCACTGCATCACAAATGCTGTCTTCTGCAGGTGCGATACAGCAACTTGGATTCACTTCAGCAATTGAACCATTCGGTTACTTCATCAAAGACGGATCATTGGTTGCGTGGAGGCAGGGAACGAAACATGGAGCACTTCGCATCATTGGAGCCCATACCGACTCGCCTAATCTTCGAATACAAGCTCAACCCGACATCTCTCAACATGGATGGGCACAGTTGGGCGTGGAGTTGTACGGCGGACTGTTGTTGAATTCCTGGCTTGACCGAGACCTCGGACTTGCCGGGAGAGTCATTGACAGGAACGGTGACGAGTTTTTGTTCAACGTAAATGAACCGTTAGCTCGAGTACCCCAATTAGCTATCCATCTTGATCGTGAAGTTTCCGAAAGAGGACTCTTGCTCGACAAGCATCAACACTCCACCCCCGTGTGGGGTGTGCACGCTCCCATTTTTGAAGATTGGCTGACGGAGATTTCGGGTGCAACCAATATCTCGGCGTTTGATGCACACTTGTATGACATCAATCCGGCCGCAATCCTCGGCGTAGACGGCTCAATGCTCGTTAGTGCCCGTCTTGACAACCAAGTGTCCTGCTGGGCATCAATAGTTTCTCTCATCAACTCCTCGGACCAGCAAAACACTGTTGTTGTTGTCTTGAACGACCATGAGGAGGTTGGTTCGCAAAGCGTGACCGGAGCGGGTGGGCCCATCTTGTCCTCTTTGTTGTCCTGCATAGCCCGCGACCATGGTCTGTCAGATGGCGAGATCTTTGACATGCGCCAACGCTCGTGGTGTTTGTCTGCCGACAATGCTCATGCAGTGCATCCCAATTACGCAGAACGACATGATCCTCGTCATGGCCCACGTCCTAACCAAGGCCCGGCATTGAAATTGAACGGTAACCAGCGTTACGCCACATCTGCACGTGGAGCTGCTTTCTTGAGAACAGTCGCTGAGACCAACGAGGTTCCGCTGCAGGTTTTCATGTCGCGAAACAACATGCCATGTGGATCCACAATCGGTCCCATTACTGCTACGCAGCTAGGTATTGAAGCAATCGATGTTGGAATTCCTCAACTGTCAATGCATTCGGCTCGAGAAATGTGTGGTTCGGACGATCCTGAATATTTGGTTGCACTCATGACTGCGTTCGCGCAGTCGTAGTGAATTAGTTATTGGGTGTTCCGGCAAGTCGCTGTGCCTCGTCATAGAGGCGTTGCAATTCTGACGAAAGTTGTTGGGTGATGTCCTTGACGGCTGAGCGTGGGACGCGACCTTCTTCATCGAGTTGTGCGGTCAAGGGTTCCCCGACAACTACAACGCACTTTCGGGGATAAATCATTTTGGAGCCCTTTGGCATTACTCCTTCAGATCCGCCGATGCCAACAGGAATGATGGGGACACCGGCTTTGACAGCAACATAGGCGGCTCCGTCAAAGAGTGGTTGAACTATGGGACCTGATTGTCGTGTCCCTTCTGGAAACAGAACCAATGGTTCACCCTCTTGCAGTACAGCAATGCAACGCTTTAGGGCTTCACGATCCGCGCTTCCTCGAGTGACTGGAAAGGCCCCGAGAGCCGACAAAATGGCACCAATTGGCTTCATTTTCCATAATGAATCTTTGCCCATGAAACGCAAGCGACGCGTTGTAACTGCCGCGGCCAACGGTGTATCAATGTTTGATCTGTGGATCGGACACAAGAGAAACGCACCATTCTTGGGAATGTTGTGTTTTCCGACCACCTTTGTGCGGGTGTAGCCAACTGCGAGGGCGACAACGAGGGCTCTGATGCATCGATAGAACAATCGACTGACGAGAGATTGTCCCGCCAAATGTGAACTCACTTCCGCCATGTCACACACCTTTCTCTAATGCGTGAAAATGATGAACTATTTCGTTCACTACTTCTTCAACGCCACGCCTACTTGAGTCGACATGAATTGCATCGTCAGCCGGACGAAGCGGAGAATCTGCTCTCGTCGAGTCAATTCTGTCTCGCTCGGCAATGTTGGCCGCAATGGTTTCGACGTCTCCACCGGTTTGCGCAACGCGACGCTCAGCCCGCACTTCAGGCGACGCTGTGAGATAGATCTTTAGTTCCGCATGTGGAAACACCACAGTTCCGATGTCTCGTCCTTCCACAACGCCACCATGGTGCTGCGCAATCCAATTCTGTTGTTGCAGGCGCATGGCATCTCGAACGGGAGAGTGCGCGGCAATAATGCTGACGACTGCAGAGACTTCTTGAGTTCGAATGATGTGAGAAACGTCGACCCCATCGAGAGTGACAATATTTTCGCTGACCGAGATGTGTGCGCGCCGCGCAATAAGACCCACTGCATCGGCATCTGCCATATTGACTCCACTGCTCATGACTGCGTGGGCAATACAGCGGTACATGGCCCCCGTATCTAGGTAAGGCAAGCCGGTCCGTTCTGCGACCAGGCGTGCCACCGTGGACTTCCCTGCTCCTGCAGGTCCGTCAATTGCTATAACAGTCACTGTTACCAGCTGGTGCCGAGAGGACGTCCCTCGTCGTAGCCAGCAGAGCTCTGGACTCCGACTACGGCGCGCTCATGGAATTCATTCACATTTGATGAGCCTGCATATGTGCATGAGGAACGTACACCCGCCACGATTTGATCCAAGATGTCTTCAACACCGGGTCGTTGTGTATCGAGATACATGCGCGAGGTGCTAATTCCTTCCTCGAAGAGTTCTTTCTTGGCGCGTTCAAATGCGGATTCGGTTCGGGTTCGGTTTCGTACCGCACGATTCGATGCCATGCCGAATGACTCTTTGTACAGACGACCTTCGGTGTCACGCAATGTGTCGGCAGCAGACTCGTAGGTTCCGGCGAGCCATGAACCAAACATCACGCTTGCGGCGCCCGCAGCAAGTGCGAGGGCAACGTCACGCGGGTAACGAACGCCTCCGTCGGCCCAAACGTGCTTGCCGAGTTGTCGCGCAGCTTCGGCACTTTCAAGCACAGCGCTGAACTGAGGACGGCCCACGCCTGTCATCATTCGTGTCGTGCACATAGCGCCAGGGCCCACTCCGACCTTCACAATGTCGGCACCTGCGGAAATGAGATCTTTGGTTCCCTGTGCCGTCACCACATTGCCCGCGACAATGGTGGTGCTCGGAGCTGCCGTTCGCACTGCTTCGATGGCCTTCAACATGGTTGCTTGATGGCCGTGCGCAGTGTCGATAACAAGAACATCGACACCCATTTCAACAAGCGACTTGGCGCGGCCCGCAGGATCGGCGTTGATGCCTACAGCGACGGAAGTGAGAAATTCACCTTTTGCATTCAGTGCCGGGGTGTAAATGGTGCTGCGCAGCGCACCTTTGCGCGTGATGGCACCAACAAGGAAACCTGACGCATCCACAACTGGTGCAAACGACAGACGCTGTTCAGTTAATTGGTCGTGAATATCGTTGATGGAGGATTCGTCACTAATCAACACCATGTCGTGGTTCATGACGTTTTTCAACTGACTAAAGCGGTCGTAACCAGCGGCATCATGTTCCGTGAAGATGCCAAGCGGGCGATTGTCGCTGTCGACCACAATGACTGCACCGTGAGCACGTTTATGGATAAGGCTTAACGCCTCGCCCACCGTGTCCTCGGGTCCGAGCGTGATGGGTGTTTCAAAAATATGGTGCCTAGTCTTCACGTGTTGCACCACTGTGGAGATGATGTCGAGCGGGATATCTTGCGGTAGAACCACTAAGCCGCCTCGACGGGCAACGGTTTCAGCCATGCGGCGCCCAGCAACGGCAGTCATATTGGCCACCACAATGGGGATGCTGGTTCCGATGTTGTCGGGTGTCCGAAGATCAACGTCGAGACGGGACTGCACATTCGACATGCTGGGGACCATAAATACGTCGTTATAGGTCAGGTCGTGTGCCGGGGGTTCTTGTAAGAAGCGCATAGGGCGCTACGAGACTACCGTGTTCGTATGGCTCAGTCGGAACGAAACCCTGTTGTCCTCATTCATGGCTGGGGAGGCAGCTTTCGTGACACCTGGCAGAAGCCCGGAATCGATGCCCTCCTTGAGGACATAGGACGTCACCCAGTTGGTTTCAACTTGTTGGGGCATGGTGAACGAGAAAAGCCTCACGATCCAGCGGCCTACGAGAATCTGCACGAATGGATGCTTGAACATCTGCCCGCTGAGTATCCGGTTGTGGACGTAGTGGGATTTTCCTTGGGAGCTCTCACTACATTGCGCGCGCTCATAGCTGCTCCTCTCCGATTCGGAAAAGTAGTCCTTGCTGGCATCGGAGATGGCGTCTTCGAACAGTCACCGCCCGAGGGCAACAAGCGCATCGTCGACGCATTAGAAGGAAATGCCCCGGAAGATGACGCCTTTGCTCACACCTTCGCGCATTACGGACAATCAGGAAGCAATGACGTGGCGGCATTGACAGCAATCATGAAACGAAAGCCCTCTGAGCCACTTGACCCTTCTGTTCTGGGAGGAATCAATAACGACGTATTAGTGGTGATCGGAGACAAAGATTTTGCGGGCCCTTCTGAAAAATTGGCTAGCGCATTTCCCAACGGACAAATGGTCGTGTTGAAAAACACGGATCACTTTGCCACCACCGATTCGTTTGCGTTCATAGATGCAATCCTCGACTTCATGGCATGAGCTACGGAATCATTCAAGACGTTGTCCTTGCCGCGAACGTACTCAATGACGGTGGAGTAATTGGTATGCCCACCGAAACGGTCTACGGACTAGCAGCGCGGGCCGATTACGAAGAGAGCGTTGGACGCATATTTGATATCAAGGGCCGTCCGAGAAATCATCCATTGATCGCTCACATTGCGCCCGAGACATCACCCGAGCGGTGGGGCCAATTAAACGATAGTGCCCTGAAATTGGCAAAAGAATTTTGGCCAGGTCCGCTCACGATTTTGGTCCCGAGGACATCAGAGATTGGATTATGGGTGACAGGTGGCCGCGAATCAGTTGCGATTCGAATGCCCTCGCATCCCGTTACACAGGACTTGTTGCGCCAAGTCGACGATGCAGTGGTGGCACCGTCTGCCAACAAGTTCGGCAAGGTGAGCCCCACCACCGCACAACATGTTCTGAACGATTTGAAAAACGAAGTCGACTGCATTTTGGATGGTGGCCCGAGCACGGTGGGGCTTGAGTCGACCATTGTTGAATGCATCGGCAACAACGTCACGGTGTTACGACCCGGAAGCGTGACAGCACTCGAAATATCAAGAGTTCTTCATTTGACAACTTCAGATACTGTCGGAGAATCACGTGCACCAGGAATGATGATCTCCCACTACGCACCGGATGCCCGAATTGTTCTTGTTTCGACATTGAATGAAGCAAATGACAGGGCCAGGACCGACGAGGAACACAATCTGAAGAGCATGGTTCTGAACTTTGAGAGTGCTGAAGAATACGCAGTTCGTATGTATGACGCACTCCGCGCAGCGGACATCTTGAATTATCAAACGGTGTACGCGGTGTTGCCCGCTACGGGTGGTTTGGGCGATGCAGTCCGCGATCGACTGCAGAAGGCTGCGGCTCCCCGGTTTTAACGGCCCGTGAAATTGGGAGGACGCTTCTCGATGAACGAGGCTACGCCTTCTTTGAAGTCATTTGTACGGAACAATGGCAACAGTTGGAGGAAGACGTGGTGGACGTTTTGCTCGAAAGTTTCAGTCTCCGCAGCGCGCATCATGCGCTTGATAGCGCGTACGGCGAGTGGTGCGTTGGCGGCGATCTCTCCTGCCAGTTCCATGGCGGCGTCCATAAGTTGGTCTGGCGGAACTACTGAATTGACTAGTCCAAGTTCTAGGCACTCATCTGCCAACAAAGTGCGACCAGTAAACGCAATTTGCGCAGCGCGTGAATAGCCCACGATGCGTGGCAACAGCCAGGTGCCGCCGCTTTCGGGGAGAATTCCGCGCTTTGCGAACCCCGGTGCCATTTTCGCAGTGTCTGCCGCAACTCGAATGTCGCACCCAAGGGCAATGTCTAATCCGTAGCCAGCTGCCCCACCGTTCAATGCGCAGATGACAGGCGTATCAATGTTGTGAAGAACAATGGGTGGAGCATTGCGAAGATCGAATTCTGCCGTATTTGAGTTGGAATCATCTAGTACGCCGAGCTTTTCGGTTTTACCTGCTTGTGATCCAAGGTCTAGTCCTGCGCAAAAGGCTTTGCCTGCACCGGTGAGCACAATGCATCGAACAGAAGGGTTCTTGTCGGCTTCAAGAAACTTTTCCGACATCTGATCGAGCATCTTCGCCGAAATGGTGTTCATGCGACCTGGTGCATTCAGAGTAATCACTCCAATGTTGTCTTTGATTTCAAGGAGGACTTCGTCTGACTGGCTCATAGGCAAAAAATTATCAAGTAGTCGGCTCAAGAACCGTGTTCAGCACTGCGGTGTAGAAAAAGAGCGCACCCGCAATATGTACAGCCACAAGCGCGGCTGGCACCTCGGTGAAGTACTGGGTGTATCCAACCACTGCTTGGAGTGTTGTCGCCCCTATAAGTGCATTGACTGCGTCGTTGAAGGATGAATCTGTGTTCATTTTCCGCGAAATGACCGCAATCATGACAATGAGCGAGAGAGTTGCCACCATAGAAATACTGTGCACACGAGCAACCGACCGCAGTTCAAATCCAAATCTCACCGCGTTTTCGTTTCCGGCGTGAGGACCCGTGGCTGTGACCACCGTTCCGGTAATGATTGTTGTGATGGCGAAAAACGCCAACATGTAGAGCTTGTTCATCAAGCGTGGAACAACGTGGCGAAAGACGGGAGCATCTGCGGGCGCAGAAGCTCGTCGCATCAAAGTGAACGATGTAGTGACCAACACCATGGAGACAAGGAAGTGAGCCATGTTCGCGTACGGATTAAGGCCCGTAAGAACCACCACGCCACCAATCACTATCTGAGCGATGACTCCGCAAACTAGAGACCATGACAACATAATGAGGTCTTTGCGTTTCGGCGTCGCCAAATGAGACAGCAGAACTGCAGCAATGACGCTGATCGATACGACTCCAGTGAACAGTCGATTGGCCTGCTCAATAAAGGTGTGTCCCGATGACACGTCGATGAACTTTGTTTCGGAACAGCGCGGCCAGTCGGCGCATCCCAAGCCAGATCCCGTGAGTCGCACGAGGGCTCCTGTCACCACAATCGTGCACAGTGATGCAAAGGCCGTTCCGGTCACGATTTTGTAGGTCTTGGCGTTAATGCGAGCCATGAACGGAAGGTTAGGTCAGAATGCCCTTCTCTCCCATTCCGAGAAATTGCTCGTCAATGACTACGGTCACAGGCATGATTACCTCGTTTGACGACTTCCCTATCCATCAGACGCATGAGCCCATCGCGCACACCGAAAGTGGAGACCCTGGGCATTACGACAGGTACTTCTACAACGGGTATTCGAAAGATGGAAGTGTATTCTTCGCTGCCGCGATGGGTTTGTACCCAAATCGCCATGTAATGGATGCTGCATTCAGCGTGATAATAAACGGCGAACAAATCAACGTGCGAGCCTCCGCACGTGCACCGTTCGACCGAATGAAGTGCACCCACGTAGGACCAATAACGGTTGATGTTGTTGTCCCGATGGAAAAACATCAACTCAAAGTTGACGCACCAGGACAAGGCGTTCGTGCAGAACTCACATATGTGGCCACATCTCTTCCGTATGAAGAACCTCCCTTTCTCGTTCGTTCAGGCAACAGGGTGACCATGAGGTACACGCGATTGACGCAATTGGGTAAATGGTCTGGATGGATTGAAGTCGACGGCAAAAAGATTGACGTTGACTCCGATTCTTTCGTTGGCTCGCGTGATCGCTCGTGGGGAATCCGAAGCGTGGGAGAACGTGTGCAACTTGGTGCTCCGCTCGCACAACAGCCCCAATTCTTCTGGTTATGGGCTCCCGTCTGTTTCGATGACTTCGGCACAGTATTTGATGTCAACGAATACGCCGACGGTGAGCGTTGGCACGATTCGGGAGCAATGTTGATGGGGCCGGACACAATTAAGCACGCCCATACGGTCACGTATGAATACACATGGGAACACGGAACCCGTAGATCAACTGCTTTCGATCTTCGATACGAATTCGCTTCGGGATCCTCGAACCTCCATTTTGAGCCGATGACACATTTCCAAATGTCTGGTCTCGGCTACTTGCACCCCGAATGGGGCCACGGATTCTGGAAGGGCGAATTGGAAGTGTCAGGCGATCGTTTTGCTGTGCCCGTCAACGACCCCATGGCAATGACAAATCTCCACACACAAACTCTCTGTCGGGTTACCTGCACAAACGAGGACGGTTCCACTCACGACGGAATCGGAATACTTGAGACCTTGGTTCTTGGCGCGCATGCTCCTTCAGGGTTCACTGGCATCTCGGACGGCTATTCCCAGTAAATGCGGCGCCGGCCGGGGCCAGCGAAGGCCTCAAACATCATCTCTTAGGGGCTTAGAAGTCGTTTTCTCGTCACCACTGGTGGTCGTGCGCCCACAATAACCACTCTGGGTGGTCAATAAAACATTTTCCGTGAGAAATTTCTCAAGTTCTGCTCAACCCTGCCGATCCCTTAACCGGATCAACAAGGGAGCAGACAGATGTCTCACAACCGTTCACACATCATCATTCGTTTGGCAGTTGCCGGAGCAATTGCGTCGATGGGTCTTATTGCATTGCCAGGCGTTGCTCACGCTGCCACAGCGCAGTCCACAAATGCTTCTGCAAAGACCGCTCCCGGACAGCCTAAATTCGGCGAGAAGGGCGCACACGTTGTTGCAGTGCAGGCCGCAATCATTCGTAACGGATTCACATTGAAGGGTGGCGCTACAGGAGTGTTCGACAACAACACATTGAAGGCTTTGAAGAGTTTTCAAAAGGTTGTTGGTTTGAAGGTCAGCGGCGTTGTCGACGCCGACACCGCACGAGTACTCAAGGTTGCCAATGCCGCAACAACCACTCTGGCCCCCACAACGACCGCAGCTCCCACCACCACTGCTTCCCCTACAACAACTGTTGTAGCAGTTCAGTACCCCTTCACGGTCCAGACGTTGCCAGTGCGTGGCAATAAGGGCGACAACGTGTTGTTGCTTCAAAAGACACTTGCTGCAGCTGGTATTGCAGTGAAGGGCGGAATTGATGGAATGTTCGGATCCGGAACAACTGCATCAATTTCGGCTTTCCAAACTGCGAAGGGCCTTCCTGTTAATGGCCTTCTTGATGCAACAACTGCTGCCGCATTGAAGTTGATTGCCCCTGTGGCGGCACCAACGACCACGGTTGCACCCGCAACCGTTTCAGCTGCCGCTGTCCAAAACTTCATTACGGTTCTTCCCGTTCGAGGAAACAAGAGCGATGACGTTCGTCGGGTTCAAAATGCTTTGGTGGCAGCTGGCATCGAAGTCAAGGGTGGAGTTGACGGAGTCTTTGGTGGCGCTACCTTCGTTGCAATTCAGAAGTTCCAGTCTGCTAAGGGACTTGCCATTACCGGCATCCTTGATGTTCAAACCGCCATCAAACTTGGCGTGATGGCTGCTCCATCAGTTCAGCTTGCTGTGTTCCCTGTTCAAGGACCCTGTTCGTTTGAAAATACCTGGCACGCCCCACGCGGTGGTGGACGCCTCCACCTTGGAGTAGACATCATTGCCAAGGAAGGCACTCTTCAATACGCAGTCGCCGACGGAACCATCACCAAGTTGTACACAGTGGGCACAGACAAACTGGCTGGAAACGGTATTCGTTTGACCACCGCTGACGGAACCTACTTCTTCTACGGCCACATGAGCCGTCTTGCTGACGGCATCACAGTGGGCACCAAGGTGAAGGCAGGTCAGGTTGTTGGATACACCGGCCACACAGGCGACACCAATACCCCCCACCTTCACTTTGAAGTTCACCCAGGTGGCGGCGATGCAGTTGACCCAACAAACATCGTTGCTGCCGTCAACGGATGCAAGAACACTGCGCCTCTCGTAACTCCTGCAGAGTAGTGACAGATTTCAAAGATCTCGGCAGTCCCCTTGATCCAGGGCTGCTGAGGTCTTTGGCATTTACGGACGAATTTCGTAAAAAGCGTTGACCGAATGATCAACGTCGAGCTTTCTGAAACGCGTGAAACCCGCAGCTCTTGCCATCTCCTCTGCTCTATTGCCGGAGAGTCCCAGCGTTCCGAGCCCTTCGCCGTCTGGTGTTGACATGGCCGATGACATACAACTGAGAACACTGATGCCGTAAAGAAGAGGCGCCATTGGGTTCTTGCTCACGTTCAGTTCCAATGTGTCGTGTGCTTTGATGTCAACCAACAGCCATCGTCCGGTGTCTTTGAGCGCTGCACGAATGGTTCGCATCATCTCGGTTGGGTGGGTCATGTCATGAATGCAGTCGAACGTACAAATGAAATCGTATGAACCATCAGCCGCAATTGGGTGCTCTCTCGGATCATAGAAAGCAACATTTGTGAGTTTGTCTTCTCTGAGGCGTTCATTCGCACGCTCAAGCGCGAAGCGAGAAATATCGAATCCCTCCACGACGCTTTGTGGATACGTGCGCCCCAACAAAAGCGAGAGCCCACCCGCTCCGCAACCAATGTCGGCCACTTTGGCACCCGATTTCAAGTCATCACTTAAGCCGTCCATTGCGGGCAATACAGAGGGAATGAGGTAGTTCTGATTCCACGGCTCAAAACTCTTCTCGATGCCTACTGCACCTTCTGGACCATGTGAGTCGTAATCGCGACCCAAACCGGTGCGGAAAGCCTCTGGCATGTCATTGAGCGCCGCCATGGTTTGTGGCAAACGATGAAACATTCCCATTCCATAAGCAGGATGGTTCGGAGTGGCCAATACAGCCTTTGCTTCGGGTGTCAGTCGAAAAATCGGCATATCAGCGCTGAGATCATCACACGAAACAATTCGAGCTGCCACTTGATTGTGTAGCCATTCGCGCACCCATCTCTCGTGCAACTCTGTCTTCATTGCCAAGGATGTGGAAGTGTCTCCTTCAGGCTCGTTTGCAAGTGCTGCATAAAGACCTAGGCGGTCGCCCAAGTGAATCATTCCGGCTGTGACCGCACCTTCCAATTTGCTGAAGACGGTAAATGAAAACATCTTCAGGGCGTCTGGATTGATGGCATCGTTGTTGCTCATATAGCAACAATAAGCCTTTTCTAATGAATCGAGTGTTAGTACGTTCGGTCCTGAGGCGCGAGATGCTCGTTATTGGACAATTGGGCCAGCCCGAAAGTGATGCCGTCACCTAACGTAAAACTCCGAATTCGATTAATGCTCGCGTGGCCAATAACCAATCGCTCCCACTCCCATGGAGTTGGCTGAAGCCCAAGCATGTGACAGATAGCAATACTTCCCGTACCGGCATGAGCAACAAGAGCAATTCGCTTGTCGTCGTCGAAGTGAGAGGTTGTGTGCCAAACAGGTAGAGAATTGTCTGAGCGTTGAACACCGTTCTGTTCGAGAAACAGACTGGTACCGAGGTTGATGCGATCCACGAAGTCATTCACGGCTTCGCCACCGTCTAGGCCGGACCAGCGCTCGTGAGAGGATTTTGATTTTTCAGCCTTCCAGGCTTCATTAGCCTTTTCCTCAGGCGTGCCGTGCCAAATGGGGTTGCGAATCTCTTCAAGCCAATCTGAAATGACTAAATCATGGTTCTTCGTGGACAAGAGTGGCGCAGCCGTTTGTTGGGTGCGCACGAGCGGAGACACAAATATTTCGTCGAAGCGCTCTACTTCTAAGGCGCGTGCCAGAGATTCAGCCTGTCTAAAACCCAATTCAGTGAGGGGTGGATTGTCAACTGAAAAACCATCTTTTGTCCATTCTGGTTGAGCATGGCGAAGTATGACAATTTCCATGGCATCACACTAGATGCAGGGTGTGCGTTTCTCCGTTACGAGTTTGTTGTTTGTGCATCACTGATGCCGCACAAGTTGAACGCCTTTTGAAACTGTTTGATGTACTGGTCGGCGTTCTCTTGTGCAGAACTTGCGTCCACTACACCGTCCAATGCGGCTCCTAAACATTGTGCTTCTGAATCAGAAACCTGCACGCCGTAAATTTCTGCAAGGAATCGACCAGTCGCAATGTTTTGCGAAGCTTGGTCAGTTTTGCTGACGGGAGGCTCAGAGTCATTTGGTTGCGGCACTGACGGAGTAGGCAGTGTCTCCACGCTTTCGTCGTTTGGAACTGTGCCCGGAAGACCACACTGGGAGATCTGGTACGACTCAACAGAATTGGCTTGCAACAAAGACTCTGGTGTCCCTAGGTCTTTTGCCGCGTCGTTTGCCTGAGCATCAAGCAGTGCCCTACTGAAATCCCAGCGAAGCGACACCATGATCGAAATAAGATGATTGAGTTTGATGGAAAATCGTGCAGCGTCAGCGTTATCTGCTTGGTTCTTCACCGTCTCTTTCGTGATGGAAGCGGCTGTCTGCAGATCGGAAGCTAGTTGGCTGTACTGAGATTCTGAGATGTTCTCAAAGCCATGTGAGAGCAATGTGGAAACGCTGGCCACCGAGAGCGACGAATCGCACAACGTTGAATGAGAACGCGAGCACGAGGTCATCAAAAGAACACCAAGCAACGCGATGAGCATCTTCGCTACCTTTGATCGCTGTTTCGCCATGCCCACCCAAGCATTCTGTCATTCTCAAATTGACGGATAGTGCCACCTAAGGTGTTGCTATGAGCCGCCTTGACACTGTTTCGTTACTTCTTCGACTCCCCTTCGGGATCTTCATGGCTTTGCACGGCCTGAACAAGGTCCGACACAACGGACTTGATGGCACTGCCAATTGGTTCAAAAGCATCGGCATGAAGTGGCCTCGCACTCAGGCAAGACTGGCTGCTGGAACAGAAATTGGGGCGGGCGTACTTCTGGCAGCCGGATTGCTCACGTCTTTGGCTTGTGTTGCGTTTGTTGCACTCATGATTGTGGCAATCGCCACCGTTCATTGGAAGGTTGGATTTTTCATCTTCTTGCCAAACGGTGGTTGGGAATATTGCGCGTCAATTGCAATTGTGGCCACTGCGATCGGTCTACTTGGACCAATGAAGTATTCGCTGGACCACGCACTTTCCTTTTCTTTGGACTTAGGTGTGTGGGTGCTCCCTATGGGCATTGGAATAGCAATGTGTCATTTATTGCTGTCATATCGTCCAACTCGTTAGTAGTTGTCTCGTAAAGTTCTCACATGAACCGTTCCACTCTTACGCGTGTTTTTCTCACTCTTATTTGCTGTCTAATTGGAGCCATGTGGGTCTATGCGTTCGGATTTGCGCCACGAGAGAGCATCAACAAGATTGGCGATGACGCGTGGAAGGCGCGCTCGCAGGCGGCGTGCAAAGTTGCCGAAGACGTTCGCTTTGCAATGCAAGACCTCACCGAGATGAGGCCCAACGATGTCAACGCATTGAGAAAGAAAGCCGAATTCGTGGACCGTGCCACCAATGCTTTGGAAGTGGCCATCAACGAGATTGCTCTGGACATTCCTTCGGACGCCAAAGGCAAAGCAATTGTTCCCGCGTGGATTGCCGACTATCGCACATACATTAAAGATCGTCGCGCTTTCGCTAATGCCCTACGAACCGCTTCAACTCGACCTTTCTTTGCCGAAACTGAAGTTGAAGGAGTACCAATTAGCGAGCGAATCGGAAAATTTGCTCGGGAGAACGACATGAAGGCATGTCAACCTCCCCTTGACTTGTCGGTTTAATCAACCGCAATCCACTGACCATCGATATAGCGTCGAATGACTCGTGCAGGTGACCCCACTGCGACGGAGTAATCGGGAATATCTTTTGTTACCACTGAGTTCGCTCCGATAACAACATGCTTGCCAATCGTGACGCCTGGCAAGACAACTGAACCAAATCCCAGCCATGATCCATCGCCTATGACAACCGGGCGTTCCGGCTGGGATTGTCGAGATATGGGAATGGTCGCGTCTTCGTAACCATGATTCTGATCCGTGATGTATACGTGGTGTCCCGTCCACACGTCATTGCCAATCGTGATGGAGAAATGGCCCACAATGCCGCTTCCCTTCCCAATAAGGCAACGATCACCGATAGAGACAACAGGAGAGGTGAT
>CAYSPE010000013.1:0-34982 GCA_964432845.1 uncultured Bifidobacterium sp. | reverse complement strand
TTGCACAACATCTTTTTTCTGTATCACACAAGTTGTCTCTTGCGCTGCAAAAAGCCTTTCCGTGTGAACGAGTGGGACTCATGATTGCGGGATACGAAATCAATCATTGCCATATTCATCTCGTTCCTACACAGTCAATGCATGATCTCAATTTCGCGAATGCGGCCCAGAGCGTCGAGCGAGAACGTCTAGAACTTAATGCTCAAAAGATTTCAGCCGAACTCTAAAAGAGTGTCTCGGGATCTTCCTGGGGCTCAGGTTGAAATGGCCTAATTAATTCCGGACCGTTGTGACGCACAGAGTTAACAAGCGTTGACACGCGGGTAGTGGTAAAAGTTGGCTGCTGGTGGCTCCACATCATCTCCAACGGAGGCGGTGATGCCAACATCCACTCAATTGCATCGTGAGCAGAAAATTCAACGGGACTTCGATTATGAATATGCGACAAGTCTTCAACACTTTCCCGAGTGATGAGCGCGCACGTATTGTTGTTATCAAGCAGTGGTGAGCGAGTGTAAATACCGGCCCCCAACATGAGATGACCATCAGCACGAGTGATGTAATACGGAATCTTTGCCTTTGGGTTGCTGCGGTCCCACTCGTAAAAGCCACTCATCGGAATGATGCAACGATTGTTGGGAACCAGATTTCGGAATGAAGGTTTCTCAGTGATTGTCTCCGAACGAGCGTTGATCATTTTCGACGCGGCAGAGGGATCTTTCGACCAGATAGGCAGCAAACCCCAAAACATCGCGTCAACAATCAGGGCGCCTTCCTCAAGTCGAACCACAGGTATCGCCTGCGTGGGGGCAGTATTGAAGTTCTGCGCCAATTGAATATGACCATCGGGAAATTTGATGTCTAAGCCAGCATCAGCAGCAGCAGCCTCAAACTCGGCCAATAAATCGTCGGTATTGAAATTGCCAACAAAACGTCCGCACATATGGTCGGGCTGGCGGGATTTGAACCCACGACCTCTTGTCCCCCAGACAAGCGCGCTAACCAAGCTGCGCTACAGCCCGTAATGGGTTCAACTCTACCGTTGAACAGGGAAACACCCTAAACAAAGAGTTGAACGATACGCCATCCAAGGTAGATACACAGCAAGCCAACAAGCAGTTTGAAGTGCCATGGCACTTTTTCACCATCAACACCAGCCAACTTTCGTAGGTCGAGGGTGTCGGGCGTCAGGCCTCCATTGATATTTGGCACCTCAATGGCATTTCCACATTGTGGACACTTGCCCTCGACTGTGAGTGAGGAAGGAGCAAAGTATTTCGCGCACGGCTCACACCACGGCATCTTCAATCACCTTTTCGGCGCACTCGAAGCTTGAGCGGAGTAGAACCAAAATCAAAAGCTTCTCGAATCGAACGCTCAAGATAACGAACGTAAGGCTGCGGGAGGTCTCGGTTCACGAAGAGCGTGAACGTAGGAGGGTCAATTGCACCCTGCACAGCAAACAGCACGCGAGCACCATGTGCGGCTGGTTGCTTTTGTTGAGCTGCCGCAATCACTTTGTTGACATCTCGAGTGGGAATGCGACGGTGGTACTGGTCGATGGCATCTTGCAAAACAGGTCGCAGCTTATGCACACCAAGACCGGTGAGAGCTGACACTTTCAACACAGGAGCGTCATCGATGAAATACAACATGCGAGACAGTTCAGCCTCCACTGCCCGCCTTTCGTCAGACTCCAGCAACTCCCACTTATTGAGGACGATCAAAATGGGACAACCAGCAACATCGACACGTTCTGCAAGTCGTTGGTCCTGACTTGTAATCCCAACAGTGGAGTCGATGACCAACATGGCCACATCAGCTTCGTCAATTGCCTTGAGCGCCCGAACGAGAGAGAAATATTCAGCAGAGTCATCAATCTTGCTGCGCTTGCGCATTCCGGCTGTATCTACGAACACCAGCGGCCCATCAGGAGTCTCTACCAATGTGTCGATGGCATCACGTGTGGTGCCTGGCATGTCATGCACAATGGACCGCTCAACACCCACCAATCGATTGAAAAGCGTGCTTTTGCCCACATTAGGACGCCCCACCAATGCCACGCGCGGTACACCTTCAGGTTTTGCTGCAAGCGGTTCATACGAGGGTGTTTCAACATGAGGAATGCGCGCAATTACTTCGTCAAGGAAGTCACCTGATCGACGGCCATGCAAAGCAGAGACCGATTGTGGTTCACCGAATCCGAGCGACATGAATTGCCATCGTTCTTGTTCACGACGGTCGTTGTCGGATTTGTTGGCAACAAGCAACACAGGAACCTTTGACCTTCGCAGCCATGACGCAATCATTTCATCTTCATCGGTGACACCGACAGATGCGTCCACCATGAACAACACGAGATGTGCGTCGCGAACAGCTTCTTCCACTTGGCGACTCACCTTGTCGTCGAGCTCAGTTCCACTCGGCATCCAACCGCCAGTATCAACGATCCAAAAATCGACACCGAGCCAATTGGCCAAACGACGATGGCGGTCACGAGTGACGCCAGGACGGTCTTCAACGATGGCAGCTCTCTCACCAATCACTCGGTTGAACCACGTGCTCTTCCCTACATTGGGACGACCAACAATGACGACTGTCGGGTATTCGATTTCTACTTCTTCGTCAGACATGCGCCGATCTTTCTTTTTCGGCATCAAGCCGTTGACGCAAAGCAACACCACTTGTGGCAATCACTTCAACGTTGAATTCAGTTGTGAGTTCATCAATGGTGACTCCATCGAGGAACACACCGTTGTTCAAGCAAACGTTTGGAACCAAGAACAAGGTGCTCGCTGGTAATTGCGCCATGGCCAAGCGAAGGTCGCCGCCCGTCATCAAACCAGCCACTGCAGTGTTGCCGCCGAAATGCTGATTCACCACCTTGATGACACGAATATCTTCGTATCCATGCTCATCAAGCAGTTTTCGCAGAAAAATGGCCCCATAACTACCGGTGACTACCGCGACAGAATCATGGGTCCTGTGACGCAGACCACGAATGGCGACAGGAACCGCAGATGTTCGAAGGGAAGTTTCAGCCGCGGGATTTGCCAATCGAACATAATCGGTGGGTGACGCCACATCGACTGAGGAGAAAAACCCGTCGTGTCGTCCCGACAGGTCAGGACCGACGCCAGCGAACGAATCGATAAATGAACGCACCAAGCCCACTCCATCTTCGAGCATTGGGTATTCGCCATAGTGAGATCCGGGTGGCACGTCAGTGCCCGCAACTAGAAAGAACTCGTCTGCAAGATGAATAGGTTGTCGACCGAGACATGCCTCGAACCTCTCTTGCCACAGCGCAACGGTTTTCACCACGTTTCGAGCTTCCTCTGCGTTATGGACTCTCATTCGGCTTTCAGTGTTGAATTTTGAAAGACCCAACGGCACGATCGCTATTGACTCAACTTCGGAGAATTCTTCAAGCAATGTTGCCAATGTGTCTTCCAACACGCCTGCGTCGTTTACGCCTGGACACAGAACGATTTGCGCACGCACGTTGATCCCGTGACGCAACAGTGCTTTCATCCAGCGCAAACTGAATCCGCCTCTGTTGTTGCGAAGCATCTCTGACCGAACACGAGAATCCGTAGCGTGAATACTCACGTACAAAGGAGACAACCGTTCCTCAATCACTCGCTCTAGATCCGCCTCGGTGAACCGCGTGAGCGTAGTGAAATTTCCAAAAAGAAAGCTGAGTCGATAGTCATCATCTTTCAGATACAAACTTCGTCTCATCCCTTTGGGTAATTGATAGATGAAGCAAAATTCACAATGGTTATCGCATGTGTGAATTCGATCGAAGACTGCGCTATTGATGGAAACCCCAAACGGCTCCCCCATATGGCGTTCAACTTCAAATTCGAGACTCTCTCGACCTCGCAGCACAGTTACGTCGACAATGTCTGACTCAACCATTCGCTGCCATTCAAGAATGTCGCGAGGCTCCACTCCGTTGACTGACAGAATGCGGTCACCGACCAAGAGACCGACTCGAGCACCCGCAGAATTGGGTTCAACTCCGGAAATCTCCGGAAGATTATCCACGGTTGTGCTCACCGTTCACAGGCTAGTGGCGCGCGCATCGGTAGTCTGAGAACACCTATATGACCGTTGAAAAGGTTCTCCTAGCCTCTCCCCGCGGATTCTGCGCTGGTGTCGAGATGGCCATCAAGGCACTCGCATGGATGGTGCGTACTTTCGACGAGCCCGTGTACTGCTACCACGAAATTGTGCACAACAAAATCGTTGTGGACCGCTTCATTGCACAAGGCGTTGTTTTTGTCGACTCCATTGACGAGGTTCCCGAAGGTTCCCCCATCATGTTGTCAGCCCATGGGTCGGCGCCAGAGGTAGTTTCTGCCGCCCGTCAGCGCGGTAGTTACGTCGTTGACGCAGTGTGTCCGCTAGTGACCAAGGTGCATCATGAGGTAAAGACTCGCGCAGGGAAGGGCTATCACATCATTTATGTTGGCCACGAAGGGCACGAGGAAGCAGTGGGAACAATGGCTGTTGCCCCGCAATCAATCTCGCGTGTTGAATCTCTTGAAGAGGTGGAAGCTCTGCCGCAATTCGACGTACCTGTGGCCATGCTGGCGCAGACCACCTTGTCGCACCGTGAATGGAACGAGGTTGCGGTCCACGTACGAAACCGTTTTCCTGATGTATGGACTCCGGGACGTAGCGATCTTTGCTTTGCCACCACCAATCGACAATCTGCACTCATGCATATTGCCCCCATGGTTGATGCTTTCGTTGTCATTGGTTCTGCCAACAGTTCCAACACTCGCGCGCTTGAACGCCTCGCCCTCGAGGCCGGATGTCCTTCTGTGTTCCGCGTTAATTCTGCTGCCGAATTGCCTTCGGACATCTCCGGAACAGTCGGAGTCACGGCTGGCGCTTCCGCTCCGGAGGAATTAGTGCAAGGCGTCCTTGAGCGTTTGGCCCCACGTCTGGGAGTTGAAGAGGTGTTCGTCACCGATGAGGACGAATATTTTCCTCCACCTCGAAACATTCGAGATCTTCAATCGAGCATTGATGTGGCTATAACAGCAATGTCGGGAGCCTCGATTATGTCCACTCCCGGAATGGACGACCGCGCACTTGCAGCAAGCAGTGTTCTTGAGGCACTCTCTGAACCATGATTTCCCCCACTGCCAATTCCATTCGCGTTTTTCTTCACCTCTTGGCTGTGGCCGTTTGGCTTGGCGGACAGATCGTGCTCGCCGGAATCGTCCCCAAGTTGCGAGCTGTAGCGCCTGAAGCCCTCACCACCGTTGCGCGTGCGTTCGCACGAATTGCGTGGCCAGCATTTGTAGTCATTATTTTCACGGGTGCATGGGGTCTCAGCACCACTCATGTACAAGACAAAGACTCTGCCTACATGGTGACGTTCTTGTTCAAAATGCTCATGGTGGGTGCAGCAGCCATTGCCACCGTTATCCATTCAGCAGGCACATCAAAATTGGCCAAAGGTCTCGGAGGAGCACTTGGACTCTTGTGTTCGCTAGCAGCCGCCTATGGCGGTGTACTGCTAGCGCACGCAAGCTGATTAGTTACGAGGAACTTTGCTCCACGCAACGTCGCGGTCAACGCGCACGTCGCCGGGAAGGCCAAGAATTCGTTCACCAAGAATGTTCTTCATCACTTCGGTGGTGCCACCTTCAATTGAGTTTGCACGCGAGCGCAAGAAAGCCTTCTGCAAATTTTCAAAACTCATGGCGCTTTCTGGTCGCACCATTTCGTATGAGCCGTACAGCATTGCTTCTGCACCCATGAGATTCATGACGAATGAGTACACGTCCTTATTGAGGTTCGCGCTCTCCATTTTTCCAATGGAGCCTTCGGGACCAGGAGCGCCCATGCGGCGTGATGCATTCGCGCGAATATTGGTAAGACGGTGCACTTCTGCACGACTCCACAACTTCATTAGTTCATCGCGTGTCGATGGATCCTTTTGGTCCTGAGGAAGCTCGTTCCACACCTTCACTGCGTGCCCGATCGAACCTGAACCTCGCTGAGGAATGGCGCCGCCAATGGAGACTCGTTCGTTCATGAGAGTGGTGAGGCTGACGCGCCAGCCATCTCCAGGATTACCAAGCATTTCTGACTGAGGGATTCGCACGTCAGTGAAGTAGACCTCGTTGAATTCTGCTTCACCCGTCATCTGACGAAGTGGTCGCACTTCAACTCCGGGTGCCTGCATATCCACCACAAATGCGGTGAGTCCCGCATGCTTGACAGCCTCCGGGTCGGTACGAACAACAAGCAAGCCCCAACGAGACAAGTGCGCCAAGGTGGTCCACACCTTCTGACCATTTGCGATCCACTCTTCGCCGTCTTTCACGCCTTTGGCAGACAATCCTGCAAAGTCAGAACCTGAACCTGGCTCAGAGAACAATTGGCACCACACTTCTTCGCCGGTAAACAGCGGGCGCAGGTAACGCTTCTTTTGTTCCTCGCTACCCCACTCCACAACAGTGGGCCCACACATGCCGTGACCGATGGGATTGCGGAACATCGGATTCGGTGCGCCAGCGGCATAGATGCATTCGTTCACCACCTTCTGGAACTTGGGCGAAATTCCCAAGCCACCATGACCTACTGGGAAATGCACCCAAGCAAGACCTTTGTCGAACTGTGCACCCAGAAACTCCACCGTGGAAGTGGACGATGGCGGAAACTCCGCTATGAGTTCCTCTGCCATCCTAAGAACTTGTGCTTCGCTGATTTCACTCATTACGTACCCCTCAACAGTTGGTTTCCTCACATTACGAGCCACACGCAGTACCTAACGAACCGCAGAGCCTCCAAAGCGATTGTGACCGCGGTCATTCACTAGTTTGGAAAGCATGTATCCAGGCATCCATGCAGCAACTCACCCCGACCGGCCAGCCATCATTCAGGCAGAAACCGGCGAAGTCACCACTTATGCCCAATTACATGAGCGCGCCGTCAAACTCAGCAACGTTCTCCGTGGAGCAGGACTTCAGCCTGGTGATCACATCGCATTGTGCATGGAGAACCACCCGCGTTACTTGGAAGTGATTTGGGGATGCCACTACGCCGGCTTGGTCTACACCGCGTGCTCGAGCCGTCTTACCCGCGACGAACTCACTTACATCATCAATGATTGCGCTGCAAAGGGTTTCATTACAACGAAATACAAGGCCGACCAAGCACTTGAAATTGCGGGAGACATCCCCAATGCAACCTTGCGCCTGATGATCGGCGGCACAGTTGATGGATACGACTCATTCGAGACAATCGTTGACGCAGCGTCAACCACGGTCATTGAAAACATGGTCGACGGCACAGACATGCTGTACTCCAGTGGAACTACCGGAATGCCCAAGGGAATCTCACGACCATTCCCCGGCAACCCCATTGGTTCTGCCGTAGGTGTTGCAGCCGCACTCACTGTGGGCTTGTACCAATTTCGCGAAGGAATGGTGTACCTATCGCCAGCACCGCTGTATCACGCCGCACCGCTTCGATTCAACATGTCCGTCCATGCACAAGGTGGCACCACAGTCGTGATGGAACATTTTGATGCTGAGTCCTATCTCGCGTTTGTTGAGAGATACAAGTGCACCCATACACAAGTGGTTCCCACCATGTTTATTCGCATGCTCAAGCTTGATGAATCGGTACGTAATAAGTACGACGTGTCTTCTCTCGAAGTGGCTATCCATGCAGCGGCACCATGCCCCAAGGAAACAAAACTTGCCATGATCAACTGGTGGGGACCCATCATCCATGAGTACTACGCAGGCACTGAAGGAAATGGTTTCGTCTACTGCAACAGTGAAATGTGGCTCGCTCATCCCGGCACCGTCGGCACAGCCATTCAAGGCATTGTTCATATTTGTGACGAGAACGGTGAAGAACTTCCACAAGGCGAATCGGGCACAGTCTTCTTTGAAGGGAGTGCTGTCTTTGAGTACCACAATGACCCCGAGAAGACGAAAGCGTCCCGTGACCCGAAGGGTCGAGGATGGTCCACTCTGGGAGACGTTGGTTACCTTGACGAAGACAATTTCCTGTATCTCACTGACCGCAAAGCGTTCATGATTATCTCAGGTGGCGTCAACATTTACCCACAAGAGTCCGAGAACATTCTCGTTAACCACCCGAAGGTTGTTGACGTCGCGGTCTTCGGCATTCCGAATGACGACTTCGGCGAAGAAGTAAAGGCTGTTATCCAGCCGGTCGCGCTTCCAGCGACTGCCGAGGAAGCATCAGCACTCGAGAAAGAACTCATTTCGTATTGCCGGGCACATCTTGCTGATGTGAAGTGTCCTCGCAGCATCGATTTCCGTGCCGAACTCCCCCGACACCCCACCGGCAAGCTGTACAAGCGCTTGCTGAAAGATGAGTACTGGGCAGCAGCTGGTCGCTCCATCTAATGACAGCACGGCACCCATTTCTTGAACACAAGGGTCCAATAGCGTTCGCACACCGCGGCGGAACGTCTGTGGCGCCCGAGAACTCCCTGCGTGCCTTTCAGGACGCAATTGATTTGGGATACGAATACATAGAAACCGATGTGCACGCCACAAAGGACGGAGTTCTTGTGGCATTTCATGATGACGACCTCCTGCGCACGTGCGGGGAACAACGAACCATTGCAGGAAGCACATGGGAAGAACTCAGCACTGCACGTATCAACGGAACTGACTCAATTCCCCTGCTTGAGGATTTGCTCGCTTCATGGCCAGACGTACGTATCAATATTGATTGCAAATCGGAAGAAGCCCTTGAACCTCTCGTTGCAACAATCAAGAAGTTCGATTGTTTGGATCGGGTGTGCATCGGAAGCTTTTCCGATTCGCGTCTCCAACGTATTCGGGCAGCTCTCGGCGACAAAGTGTGTACTTCAATGGGACCACGAGAAGTTGCGAAATTCATCGCACATTGCACCGTACACACCCCGTACAAACCCGAACCTACGGTGTACGCCGCTCAGGTACCTGTGAAACAATCCGGAATTCCTGTGGTAACAAAACGTTCAGTAAAGGCAGCACACGACCTGGGGCTTCAGATGCATGTGTGGACCATTGATGATCCCGTTGAAATCGCATATGTACTTGACCTTGGCGTGGATGGCGTGATGTCTGACGACACTCGCGCTTTACGTGATGTGATGTCATCTCGCGGACATTGGTGACAAACAACCCCTTAACAACTTGTTCACGCAATCGGAGTACGAAGTGCCTCGTGGTTGAAGTACCTTTTCTTCATGCGAGTTGATTCGAACTTTTTTTGCACCGTTCCAATGCCCGATGCAGGCAACCCCGCCATCTCGCCTACGTCACGTCGCTACGGTAATGATGCGGTCATTGAGTGCTACCGCAATCTGGTCGACTGGGCACGGACGGCCGATTCGCTTGGTTACGACACAATGTGGCTCACTGAGCATCACTTCCAATTTGAGGGATACGAAGTACTGCCCAATCTCATTCAGTTCGGTCAACATCTCGCAATGCAGACGAAAGAACTGCGACTTGGTCAGATGTTTAATGTTGTTCCCCAGTGGCATCCACTTCGGTTGGCAGAAGATTTTGCTATCGCTGACATCATTACAGGCGGACGTATGGAGTTCGGCGTAGGACGCGGCACCGTACCCCGTGAAGCATGGAATCTAGGCACTGTTGTTGCCTCGGGTGACAATGCCATGTCCGTCGAGCATGACAAGAAAAATCGCCTGATTTTTGAAGAGGCGATGGAAGTCATCAAGAAAGCGTGGACCAACGAACGCTTCAACTATCAAGGAACGCATTTCCAATTCCCACCAAACGACATCCCCGATCGCGGAACAACGGTGGGTGACATCACCTTGATTCCGCGTCCAGAACGTCACGTCGACATCTATCAACCAGTCACGTCTCCCGAAACAATCGAGTATGTACCACGGGCAGGACACAAAGCCGTCTACTGGCTTCAGAACGCCGAGAGCCAAAAAGACAAATGGGACCGATATGCCCAAATTCGCGAAGAAATGGGTCAGCCCGTTGCACCAGGCGAAGACCGATGTTTAGTACTCAACATGCATATTGGGAAAACCCACGAAGAAGCCCTTCGTCGCGGGAAACCGGGACATGACGAATTCTGTTCGTTCCTCGCGCCGTATGGTCGCTTCTCTAGTTACCGGAACGCAGATGGCACCAAGGTTCCATTTGACTTCTGCCCCACAATTGAAGATTCGGTGACTCAAAAAATTCAAGCCATCGGATCAATCGACGATGTTGTCGACATTGTTGGATTCTGGAAAGAGCTTCTTGACCTGAAGCACCTCACTATCTTCTTTGATTTTCCTGGGCTCACTCGTGAAGACATGAACAATCAACTTCACCTATTCGCAGAAGAAGTAATGCCTCGACTGGGCGACAAAATGGAACGTCGACCTCTTCCGCTACTACAGCCATTGGTGTAGATCTCAATGCCTAGTGTTCTTCTTCAATCGGCCACTTTGACAAATGGCACGTGCGTAGACATCCGGATTGAAGGCGACCGCGTTTCACATATCGAAATATCCCCCTCGTCACTGAGTGCCGACGAAATTCATAACCTCTCGGGACACATTGTCGTTGAGAGTTTTGTCGAACCACACGCACATCTCGACAAAGCATTTCTTGCAGATCGCATCATCAACCCATCGGGAGATTTGCTGGGAGCCATCCATGGATTGCATGCAGTTCGAGACACCATCACATTCCAAGACATTGTTGAACGTTCCACTCGCGCAGCCACACTTTTATCGCAAAACGGAGTGACATCGGTTCGCACACACGCCGACACCATGGTGAACACCAAGCTTCTCAACATTGAGGCACTACAGGAAACCAAAAGAGCTTGTCGCCACTTCATCGACATCCAAATTGCGATGCTTCTTGAATGGCCACTTTCTGGTCCCGAAAGCGCAAGCAGACGCTCCCTCGCACGCGATGCAATTGCGGCCGGAGCAGACGTTGTCGGTGGTTGCCCTCATCTTGATCCACACCCCCATGCAGCAATTGATTACTTGCTCGAGCTTGCAGTCTCGAACAATTTGCCCCTCGACATACACGCCGACGAGAACTTGCGACCCGACTCCGACGATCTTGAATACCTTGCCGACACCATGCTGAAGAACGGGATCACACACCCCGTCAATGCGAGCCACTGCGTGTCGCTCTCCACCCAGGATGAAGCAACCATAAAACGCGTGGCCGAGAAGGTTGCTGCTGCAGGAATTTCCGTGACCGCGCTACCTCAGACAAACCTGTACCTCCAAGGGCGTGCCTTCACCACAAATGTCCCTCGAGCAATCACTCCCCTGCAGACACTGAGCGACACAGGAGTAGTCGTCGCTTCCGGCGGGGATAATTTGCAGGACCCATTCAATCTCATGGGCCGAGGCGACCCTTTAGAGATCGCCTCACTTCTCGTGACATCGGCACATGTCAGCCCCACATTTGCTCTCGCTCAAGTGTCAACCAACGCCCATACAGTTGTCTACGGACAGTCCTGCGCTCTTGCCATTGGCGCGAAAGCGAACCTTGTGGGTGTCCGAGCGGCTACTCTTCGAGAGTCCATTGCGATGGGGCCCCCCGACAGATTTGTTGTATATGGCGGCGTCGTAGTGAATGATCATATTCGCAACAGAAAGCACACCCTGGCGTGACAAATTCATTGCTTGATTTCAACAACGTGTCCATGACGTTTGAAGACGGAACGCGTGCGTTAGATGAGATCTCATTCTCGATCAATGCAGGTGAATTTGTAACCGTCGTCGGACCGTCGGGATGCGGCAAATCCACTTTGCTCCGTATCGCGTCCAATCTTGAGCAGAACACCGGAGGAACGTGCACGGTAGACCGCAACAGCATTGGATACGTCTTTCAAGATGCCACGCTCATGCCTTGGCGCACAGTACAGCGAAACGTAGAACTCATTGCCGAACTCCACAACGTTGAGAAAGCCGACCGCGCACTGCGCGCGAAGGAAGCGATTGAACTTGTTGGCCTATCTGGTTTCGAATCGAAATACCCACGTCAACTTTCCGGCGGCATGCGCATGCGCGCATCTCTCGCCCGCTCATTGGTGATGAAACCTAAGGTCTTCCTTTTTGACGAGCCTTTCGGAGCTCTCGACGAAATCACCCGCGAGCGACTCAATAGTGAGGTGCTGAATCTCTTCCAACACGAAGGATTTGCGGGGCTCTTCATCACGCACTCCATTACTGAAGCCGTGTTCATGTCAACGCGTGTTCTCGTCATGTCAGCTCGACCTGGGCGAATCGTTCGCGAGTTCAGTATTCCGTTTGCATTCCCTCGTTCTCACGACCTCAGGTATGACCCCGCATTCGCAGAATTATGCGGAGAGATATCACATGCACTTCGGGGAGCACATCAATGAGCACCGAAAACAATGCGTCATTGATCGACGAACTGGTTCATGACCAAAAACAACGATTTTCCGTACGCGACTACGCGGGTCCCGTTGTTGTCTTCATTGCCTTTATTGGCCTCTGGTATTTCTTTGCACAAGTAGTACTTCCCCCACAAAAGAGATTTCTACTCCCCGTTCCACACAGAGTTGTACGAGAAGGATTTATGGTGTGGCATTCAGGCACCGACCGAGGACTGCAACCGATTCTGCGTTCTTTGTGGGACTCAGCTCAAGTTGCACTCATCGGACTGGTCATCACCATTGCAATCGGTATGTCACTTGCCGTGATTATGAGCACAAGCCGTTGGCTAGAGCGAGCAACGTGGCCTTATTTAGTGGCCATTCAAAGCGCCCCTATCCTCGCCCTGACCCCGCTTATTCGTGCACTCATCGATGGCGCGCGCACTCAGCGCGTTCTTGTCGTAGTGCTTATTGCGATTTTTCCCATTGTGAGCAACACACTGTTCGGTTTGATGTCAGCAGAAAAAAGCCAACACGAGCTTTTCACCTTGCAAGGAGCTTCGCGCATCACGCGACTCATCAAACTTCAGTTTCCTGCAGCGATGCCCAACATTTTTGTTGGTTTGCGTATTTCCGCGGGACTCGCAGTTATCGGCGCAGTCGTGGGTGACTTCTATTTCCGACAGGGCGGAGTAGTCGGAATCGGAGCCCAGATCGACATCTACCGCAGCCGGCTCTGGGGTCCCGAGCTCATCACAGCCATCATCATGGCGAGCTGTTTAGGTCTGGTGGTGTTCCTCTTTTTCGGCTGGCTGTCACGCGCAGTCATCGGAAAGTGGCACGTCACCACTAGGGGTCATTGACCCACAACGCAGAAAACACCACCACACAGGAGAACCACCCATGAAGATCAGACCACTCCTCGGAGTTGCGGTCATCACATCGCTCGCACTTGCAGCGTGTGGCAGCAGCAACTCCGCCTCAGACACAACAGCGCCTGCCGCGGCAGCACAAGGCGTTGACTTAGCAGCAGCCGGATGTCCGGCCACTGTCTCCATTCAGACTGACTGGAACCCAGAAGCTGAACACGGATTCTTGTATCAACTCATCGGCCCCGGATACACGGTTGACACTTCAAAGGTGAGCGTTACAGGCGACCTGATGGCGGGCGGAAAAACCACAGGCGTCAAGGTGGAAATTCGCGCTGGTGGCCCAGCAATCGAATACGCGCAAGTCACCGCACAGTTGTACAAGGACCCCAACATTCTCTTGGGATTCACCAGCACAGACGAGGCAGTGTCTCACTCGGGTGATGAGTTCCCCACCACTGCTGTTGTAGCTCCGTTCAACATCAACCCGCAGATGATTATGTGGGATCCCGCGACGTACCCTGATGTAAAGACCATTGCTGACCTAAAGGCAAAAGGCGTCAAGGTTCGCTACTTCGGTGGTGCGGCCTACATGGACTACTTGGTGGCTTCGGGAATTCTTGAGAAGAAGCAGACAGATGGCACCTACGACGGAATGCCCGCTGCATTCGTTGCTGCGGCCGGAAAAGACGCACAACAAGGATTTGGCACTGCAGAGCCATACTTCTACTCAAAGGTTCTGAAGGACTGGATGAAGCCAGTGTCGTACCAGTACATCAACGATGCTGGTTGGACTGCATACGCACAATCACTGGGTGCTACCCCTGCGAATCTCACAAAGTACGACTCATGCCTCAAGGCGTTGGTTCCTGTAATTCAACAGGCCACGGTTGACTACGTGAATTCGCCTGACGTTGCAAATGCCATCATTCTCGACGCCGTGAAGAAGTACAACAACGGTTGGGCCTACGACGCAGGTCAAGCGACCGCAGCAGTTGAGCAAATGCTCAAGGACAAGCTGGTTGCAAATAGCCCCGATGGAACACTCGGTTCCTTTGACATTGACCGCGTGACCAAGTTCATCGCTACCGCGACGCCTGTCTACAAGGCCACTGGCGGAAAAGTGAAAGATGGACTCACTGCTGCAGACGTAGTGACCAACAAGTACATCGATCCATCCATCAAATTGGGTTAATTGCCACTGAAAGAAATGGCCGGGACTTGTGGGTCCCGGCCATTTTTCATTTCACAACTAACGTCCGAAATCAAACACCGCTATCTCACGTAGTGTTTGCACCAACGAATCAACACAGGACTCAAACATCCGCTTACCCACTTCGGCGTTTGCGCCGGTGGGATCTCCGATATGTCCGTCTGCGAAGAAGTCGTTTGAGAGCCACCCGAAGGACACTTTCCCACCAAATTTGACATTCTCGTTTTGGGCCAATTTCTCAGGAATTCGCCGGACAGCCACGCTCATGTCCACGAGATCGGGTCGAAGATGCAGCATCACAGATGTTTCATCCATTCCGCCATGTATTCCCATGCCAAGTTCATTCTCGGACGACGCTCCACCTTGGTCTGCCGGCATGTGAGGGTGAGCCAAGAATGTTTGGAGTCCGTATTTCAGACGAATCTCGCGGTTCATCATGGCTGCGAGTGCACTGTTGCCTCCATGGCCATTGATGAAGAGCAATTTGCGAGCAGGGGTCGACGCAACACTTCGACCAATGTCATGAAGCACCGATATCAGTGTTTCGGCGCTGAGCGACATGGTTCCGGCTGACCATAGATGTTCATTTGATTTTGTGTAGGCAAGTGTCGGCAAAAGCCACGCGTCAGTCTCGAGACCCACTCGATCCACTGCCGCACGCGCCGCGGCATCTGCTACAACGAAATCCGTGTTGAAGGGCAAGTGAGGTCCATGTTGTTCAATAGCACCTAATGGAAGAACAACGATGGATTGAGAACTCAGACGAGCTGCGATTTCTGGTGCACGCAATTCTCCAAGCAGTCGCGATTGAGAAGCCATTGTCACACGCTACATGAATGCGAGAATGTGAAGATGGCGAGAAAACGTACAACCGACTTTGACGCCGTAGTCATCGGGGCTGGGCATAACGGACTCATCACTGCTGCCTATTTGGCACGAAACGGACTCTCCACGCTTCTTATTGAAGCTCGCAACGATGTGGGAGGAACCGCCGCCAGCGAAGAATTTGGTGGCGCGCGCGTCAATATATGCAACTGCGACCATCTCACGTTTCGCACCACCTCTATTGCAGACGAACTCAATCTTCGGGAACACGGACTTGAGTACATCGCCATTGAACCGCCGCAGATCAATGGCGATTGGAATTCACAGAATTTCTGGCCGTTGTGGCATGACCTAGAGCAAACACTTGATGCTCTGTCGTTCAGTCATCCTGGTTCAGTTGATGGTTACCGGAGATATGCAACAACCATGATGCCTGTAGCGAAACTCATCCTTGATGCATCCAGTAATCCCCCCTCCCGTGGATCCCTTATTGCCTCCGTCGCTAAGCGAGGCGGTCGCGGAGTGGGCACCATGCTGAAGATCAGTCGTATGTCAGCGGCAGACGTGATGCGTCAGTTCTTTAGCGATGAATCAATCATCGGACCGGCCATGGTTGAAGGACCAGTGGTGTGGGGCTTGTCTCCCGAAACACCGGGCACAGGTTTAGGTGCCATCGCATTCGCCTTACGACATGTTGCGCAATTAGGACGACCAAAAGGCGGAAGCGGACAGTTGCCGCAGAGCATCAAACAATCGTTTTTGGATGCTGGTGGCATGTTGCGGACAAATACTCGTGTCGTTGGCATTGTGTGCGAGGGAAACAACGTGAGCGCCGTACAAACCGGTGACGGCGCGACCGTCACAGCACGAGTTGTCGTTTCTGCTTGCGACCCCCACAGCACCTTTCTTCGCTGGCTCAAGAATCCGCCAGCACGCGCCCAATCACTTATCGACCGATGGACGAGCACACCTCAAGGCGAAGGCTACGAATCAAAAATTGACGCAGTGACGACTGAAGTGCCTGTATTACAGAAACTCTCCCACCCTGATTTGACCAAGAGAGAACTTGGCTCCACCACCATCATCAGCCCATCGCTCGTGGAACTTCACCGTGGCGCACAATTGATGCACGAAGGTCGAACAATGCCACGAATGGCGATGATCACCAACACACCTTCAGCAGTAGACCCAACAATCGCACCGAGCGGCAAGCATGTCCTGAGTCTTGAGACCCTGTACACGCCGTACTCGTTCACCGAAGGCTGGGAAAGCACTGCAGAGCCAGAGAGATGGTTGCGCCAATTCGAATCGTTGGTGCAACCAGGATTCTCCGAATCAATAGAACAGTGGCGCACGATGACGCCAGCACGATATGAAACCGAATTTCATCTACCGAAGGGTCATGCCACAAGTTTTGGCGGAGGTCCATTGGCTGCGTTCCTTGGAACGACACCAGAACTCACTCGCTATCACACGCCCATCAAAGGGCTCTACATCACAGGCGCTGCCACTTTTCCGGGTGCTGGCGTTTGGGGTGCCAGTGGCCGCAATGCGGCAATCACAGTTATCAAGGAATGGAAGTAACGCCTAGGCGTCTTTCACAATTCCTTCACGTTGAACAACTGGATCTTTGTCGCTCCACGGGAAATTGATCCACAGATCTGTGTGCTTCCAGACATATTGGCACTGCACTACTGAGTGCGACTTCTCGTACAGCACTGCAGAGCGAACTTCTTTCACTCGACCTTTGAAGAAATCCTCAACAATTTTCAAAGTGTGACCGGTATCGGCGACGTCGTCCACAATAAGCACTCGTGCAAAACGAAGTTCCACCAAGTCTGGTACTGGCGGCAAGATCATGGGCACTGGCAAACGCTCATCTACACCTGTATAGAACTCAACATTCATGGTGTAGAGGTTCTTCACTGCAAGTGCATAACCGAGAGCACCGGCAGCAAGTAACCCTCCGCGCGCAATCGCCAAGATGATGTCTGGCTCGTAGCCAGACTCAGCAATTTGTGTGGCCAGTTCTCGACTTGCCACTCCAAAGGTATCCCAGGACATAATTTCGCGTTCGCTCACGCAATAAAACTAGTCCGTAGTAACTCTCTGCTCCGATTCCTTGGAACGACCTAACGATTTGTAAAGAACCGAACTATGCCCCGTAATTCGGCAGGCGACCTTCCGCCTTCGCCCGTCGAGTTTCTCGAACATCATCTGAAAAACTCGCCATGATCTGCTGGCGATTCTCCATATCGATTGCCGCCTGCAGTCCCGGAATCTCTAGTGCCGACCACATTCCCTCTTTCGTCAGCGCCACGCCGATCGGAGTATTCAGTTTGATCTCCTCGGCTTTGGCGATGGCGGCGTCCATGAGCACATCATCTGGCACAGCATCAACAACGAGGCCTATCCGTAATGCTTCCTCCGCCGTAAACAGACGACCGGTCAGCATGAGCTCCTGAGCACGTGCGGCGCCGACGAGCCGCGGTAGTAACCAACTGGTACCGATATCGCAGGCTGAAAGCCCTATACGAATAAAGGCCGCATTGAACTTTGCCGAATGCGCACACAATCGCACATCTGAACCGAGCACCAACGCAAATCCGCCTCCAGCGGCCGGGCCGTTCACAGCCGCGATGATGGGCTGCGGCAGAGACCTCATTCGGGGTATTAATGAGGCGATGTGTTTTTGAACTGCGAACGACTTCTCCATAGAGCTATGCCATTCAAAACCTGGGGCTTCGCCATATCCACCCAGATCGAGGCCGGCACAAAACCCACGACCAGCCCCGGTGAGAATGACAACTCTGCTGTCTCTGTCTCGCGAGATACGAGTAAGTGCTTCATGCAACTGTTCCACCATCTCACTCGTCATGGCGTTCAATTTCGCTGGACGATTCAGGGTGAGCGCGGTAACGCCATCACGGACTTGGGAGATTTCAACTTCAGCCATACGCCATCGTGCCACGACTACATTGGCATCATCGATACCGAAGCGCGACCCGACCTCACACAAGCAACGGTGCTTGCCTTTCGCCAGGGAACCTTAGATCCGACGTTCCTCATCGAAAACGGCGATATCTGGAGAGCCACCTACACCCCTATGGGGCCCGCAACAGTTCAGATACAGAAGCCTTTAAGCGAGACCCCTCGCATTTTCACCTATGGCGAGGGAGCCGATTGGCTGCGTATTCACGCTTTAGACCTGCTGGGTGCGAACGACGTAATTCCTGCTGTCACTCCTCACCATTCCGCGGTGCAGGCTGCGCAAAAGCGGTTTGGACAACTTCGCTTAGGACGTTCCCTCACCCCCTACCACGAACTCTTGCCAGCCGTTCTTGCCCAACGAGTGACCGCTGTGGAAGCGCTTCGACAGTGGCGCGAAATGACTCGCGACATGGGAGCCCCGGCACCTGGACCGCATCCCACATTGCGTCTTCCTCCATCGCCCGAGGCGCTGAGCGAGCTTCCCTACTTTCGTTTGCACGAATATGGCATTGAGAAAAAACGCGCGGACACATTGCGAATCGTGGCCAAACATTTCGATTGGCTCACCCAAACCCGATTCGACACAATGGTTCCTTCGGTAGCCACGCAATCCCTTCGACGTATTCCGGGAGTTGGGGAATGGACAGCCGCAGTTGCAGGTGGTGCGGCGTTCGGCGACCCCGATGCTCTGCAAGTGGGCGACTATCACGTAAAGAACACTGCAGCGTGGGCCCTACGAGGAAAACCCCGAGGAACCGACGAAGAAATGGTGGCCGAAATGTCGCCATACGCAGGCCAACGCCATCGCGTCATGAGGTGGCTCGAATTGGCTGGCCATAGAGCCCCCGCTAGAGGTCCGCGTCAGCGTATTGTTTCCATCACCCGTCTTTAGGGAAACTATGGAAACACAACCCCTTTCTCGAGTCCTTCCGCCGTCTTCTGACCCATGGGGTCGGGCGCTGCGCCGAGGTGCAATGGCCTACGCATTGTCTCGATTCTTTGCAGTGATGGGTGCCGCCATCACCGTGGCAGCCCAGGCAGTGTTTGCACGCGTCAACGACGAAGAGCCCGTCGGTGGACTCAATGGCCTCGCCCAAGTTTTCGACAGCTGGGACGGTCACTGGTATCTCGATGTTGTGCGACGTGGCTACCCACATCACATCATGCCGAACGTTACGTACTTGGTTCCAGATGCTCGTGCGGCGTTCTTTCCTTTGTACCCCCGACTCGTCCACTACATCGATTTGTTGATTCCTGGTGGACCTGTCAGCGTCGCACTCTTCATCAACCTCGTTTTGGGTGGAATATTCATCTTCCTCGTTGGGTATCTCTGCCGCGGCTTGTTCGATGATCGCACGGCCGAAAAGGCAATGATCATTGCTGCTTTGTTCCCAGGAAGCTTTGTTCTGAGCTTCGCCTACAGCGAAGCACTCTTGCTCACAATTGCTTGTCTGTGTTTTATCGCCCTGCGCCAGAAATCTTGGGTGATCGCAGGCCTATTGGCATCCCTTGGCACCGCATGCCGCCCCAACGGCATTGCGCTTGTAGCCGCGTGCGCTGCCGCAGCCTTTGTTGCTATAAAACACGATCGGGAATGGAAGTCGCTGGTCGCTCCCCTCCTTGCTCCGTGGGGATTCGTTGGATTCATGGTGTTCTTGCGGTTCCACACCGGAGAGAACGCAGCCTGGTTCCGAGTCCAACGCGAGGCATGGAAAGAAGGAACGAGTTTTGGGGCTACTGCAGTGAGCAGAACCGCCGATTTCTTCCTGCATCCAACGAGTAGTCCTACGTCAGTACTCACGGCTGCATCAATGTTTGCAATGTTTATTGCGTTGTACTTTCTTTACAAGTACCGACTGCCGCTGATGTACTTGGCATATTCCGCGGTCGTACTAGGGCTCATGCTTATTCCTGCCACTGTTACAGCACGACCACGGTTCTTGTACACCGCATTCCCACTCATCTTCCCAGTAGCACGAGCACTGCGCGATGATGACGACAAGTGGTGGCCAGTTGCAGCGTTAGTGCTTGCAACCGGACTAGTAGCTGTAACGGGCCTATACGGAGTTCGAGCCGCTATCCCCTGATTTACAGAGGAAGCCGACGCCACACCGCAATTGGCAAGTTCTTCAGCACCAAGAACATCCATTGAAGAATGCCGGGAGCCCATACAACCTTGCTATTGGATGCAATTCCCTTTTCAACAATCTTGGCCACTGTCTCTGCGTCAGTGGAGAACGGGGCCTTTGACATACCAGCCGTCATCTTTGTGGTCACAAAGCCGGGTCGCACCACAAGAACCGAGGCGCCTGTTCCTTCAAGTTCGTGATCTAACGCAAGCGCAAAACCGTCTATACCCGCCTTGGTGGCGCCGTACGCAGGATTCCCCTTTCGCACGCGCTCACCTGCGACTGACGAAAGCAAAACAATTTTTCCGTATCCTTGCGCCTTCATTCGAGCAGCAAGGCTGTACATGAGTACCAATTTGCCAGTGAAATTGACCGACGCCATGGGCACAACCCCCGCCGGATCTGCGTAGTAATCGTGGCCCTCATTAAGAACACCCTGAGCAAGAATCGCAACGTCGATATCGCCAATTGCATCCACTACTTCATTCACTACATGGACAATTGACTCCGCATCCGAAGCGTCGTACCGGACATGATGAACTTCGAGGTCTGAATACTGATACATCAAAGATTGAGACACCTCAGCAGCAGACTCAATATCTCTACTAACAAGCACCAAGTGAGCCACTCCAGGCTTTACCACGCGCTTCAAAATTGCTTGACCGATATCGCTGGTACCGCCGAACAACACGATGTTCTGAGCTACACCTACTCCATTTTTCATCACTATCTCCTTGGTTCCACGAGACCCAGGCGACGAGCGAGATCGCTTCGCCACACGCCCTCAGGGTCCATTTCGCGTTGTGTACTCATCCACTCATCCAGTCGTGCATAACCGCGACGAACTGCATTGGGAGAAACATGAGAGTCTTTTGCCAAGTAATGTCGACCTCCCGCGTCTAAGACCATGGTGTCAACTTTTGCCAAGAGCTCAGCAAGACCTTTGATGCCAGCCGCAATATCGAGAGTGAGCGTCCAGCCCTCGGTAGGGAAAGACATTGGCGCCTCGTTTTGTGGACCCATTCGCTTTAGTACAGCAAGAAATGACCCAACACCTGCGCCAGAGAACGTTTCAATGACTTTGCGGAGAACATCTGTGCGTTCGAGAGGCACAATGAATTGATACTGAATGAACCCTTGCGTTCCGTACAAACGATTCCATTTGTTCACCCCATCGAGCGGATGAAAGAACGCCGGTATTGATTCAAGTCCCACATGACGCTTCGCTGGAGCTTTGCGGAACCACGCTTCGTTGAACACTTTGATGGAGAACTTGTTTAGTAATCCGTTCGGAACCCAACCAGGTGCGGAAATGTTGAGCCGGGGGTCGTAAGCACAAGGCTCATCAGATTCAACCTCTGCTGCAGTTGCATGATCGCCACGCGTCAGTACGCCTCGACCCATTGAAGTTCCGGTGGCCAGCAAATCAACCCAGCACACAGAATATCGATAACTGTCATCGGCACCGTCTGATGCCATCGCATCGCACACTGCTTCAAAATTTGCCAGACGTTCTGTCTCAACGCGCACCTTGGAAGACTCAATAGGCAACATTGCGATTGTGGCACGCAACATAATGCCTGTGAGGCCCATGCCGCCAACAGTTGCCCAAAACCATGCCGGATTCGTATTGGGCGTCAGTTCGACAATCTCACCGTTGGCCAACATCAAAGTGATGGACCGAACATGCTGTCCAAAACTTCCATCGAGATGATGATTCTTTCCGTGAACATCGGACGCGATTGCTCCACCCACTGTGACAAACCTGGTTCCGGGAGTGACAGGGACAAACCACCCTCGAGGCACACACATGCGAAGAATGGAGTCAAGACTTACTCCGGCGCCAACATCGAGAAGTCCCGAAATTGGATCTAGGTCCGCGTCGATTCCCAAAGGGTCAGATTCATTGGCGAGTTCAATAACTCGTCCACCTGCATTTTGGGCAGCCGCACCATACGAACGACCCAATCCACGAGCAATAACACCACGGTCGTTTGCTCCCAACACGGCCGCCTTAATTGAATCGGGGTCGTTGGAGTTGATGACGTCGGCAACGGTCCACGCCGTACGTCCCCACCCTGAAAGGCGCTGCAATGTCATTGCTTAATTGTAGTCGTGCGACGGCAATTGAGTCAGGGAGTCACTTACCTGCGTAAACGGCCAATCCGTACACAACAACCCATACAAGTCCATATAGCTGTATGGCTCGATCGCCAATAAAGACTTCCTCTGGTGCTCCGCCACCACCATTTTCAAGAACCATGAGATACCTCAACAATGCGAGGAGCATGGGAACAATTGACAATGCGTGAAATGGAAAATTTTCGTTGGCGGCGGACGCATTTTCGAAAGCCCACATGCAATACGTGACCACAGTCGCCGTGCAGGAGATCACCAGCACCTGACGCAAGTACGACACCGAGTAGGACTTCAGCGATGCGCGCGTGGATGATGCCTGGTCACCCATCTCCACCAACTCTGCAAATCGTTTGCCTGTCACGATAAAGAACGAGCCAAATGTGGTGCACATGACAAACCAATTAGACGTCGGAGTTTGAGTGCCAGCAGCACCAGCCATAGCGCGCAATACAAAACCAGCGCTCACGATTGCAAGGTCAAGCAATGGCACATGCTTCAATCGGGTGCTGTAGCACAGTGTCATGAATGCATAAAGGGCCACGATGCCGCCTGCCTGAGGTCGAACTGCAAAAGCCACTGCAGGCCCTCCGAGCAACAACAGAGTCCCCACTACCCGCGCAACTGGCAGTGGAATTGCTCCACTGGCTATGGGACGGTTCTTCTTTTTGGGATGCAACCTGTCTTGAGCAACATCCTTGATGTCATTCCAGTAATACGTGCCACTTGCCGCCAAGCAGAAGGCAACAAATACCACCAAAGTTTGCGAGAGCGCGTGCCATTCATTAAGCACACCGAGCGCCCCCGGAGCCGCGAAAACGAGAACATTCTTGGTCCACTGATTAGGGCGAGCTTCTTTCAGAAGAGCTTTGATCATTGTGGAACCATCTCAATCTCTTTTTTGCCTACCCATACGGAGTGAGCTGCCATCGCCAACATGGGCTCATCGCCAGATGAGTCACCATATGCAAAACAAACGTCCTGCGTATCCAATCCCGCATCTTTGCACCATTCGGCAATTCGGTTGACTTTTTCAACGCCACGACAATTGGGGCCCACCAGTTCGCCTGTGTAAGTTCCGTCATGTGCGGCCAATGTTGCGCATAAAACGGCATCAACCTCGAGGAGATCTCCGAGGGGAACCAAGTACGGATGCAAAGATGCTGACACCAATACCACGATGTGGCCCTCGGACTGGTGCCACCGCAATCGGCGACATGAATCCTCACGCATCCAGTTATTCACCACGTGATCGGCAAACGCAACCCCTGCTATGTCGACCTCGACCACGTCTCGGCCAGCAAACAACTCCTGCACAAAGAGCAACTTCAATCCGTCGCGATCTCGCTTTAACACCAGTGGAACCACTCTCGAGATCCGTCGCAAAATTGTGGAGATGACTTTCGGCCATCCAGCAACTCGAACGACAAACGGCACAACGCAATCACGGACAGTCAACGTGCGGTCAACGTCAAAAACGGCAATGGTCTCTTCCACCGACGAAAGGCTAGTTCTGCGGTGATGCTTCACCGAGGATTGACACCATATCCTCAAAGTAGTTGGGCCAACTCTTGGACACTACGTGCGAATCATTGATACGCGTTTCGCCCGACGAGAGTGCCGCAAGAGCGAATGCCATGGCCAATCGATGATCATGATGCGTGTCAAAGGTCGCATTTTTCAACCTACTAACACCCGAGATAGTGAGACCATCGTCGTTGACTCGGATATCCGCGCCGGCTTTCGCCAATTCTGACGCCACATCGCCAAGTCTGTCGCTTTCCTTTTGTCGAATAAACCCGATGCCCGTCAACTCTGATGTTCCACCCGCAACCGAACAAGCCAGCACTACCGCCGGAACCAAGTCAGAGCAGTCTTCCATGTTCATGGTCAGTGGCATTAATGACCCCTGGCAATCGCGTTCAAATACCAAGTCGAACCCATCTACATGAACAGTTGCCCCCATTGATTTTGCTATGTCCACCATTGCGGAATCACCTTGCATATCGGAAGTGGCAAGGTGTGGGATTCGCACGGTGCCACCCGCTATGAGAAGAGCCGCGATAGGGAAAGCTGCAGAGGAATAGTCAGGTTCAACAACGTAGTTGCAAGCTTCATAACCACTTGGCGCCACAATTATTTTGTTCTCAGTCAATTGCACTGTGGCGCCGAAGGCATGCATAACAGCGCGTGTCATCTCAACATACGAACGCGAAACAAGCTCACCTTCAATGTGAAGTTCCAATCCTTCCGGCAACACTGGCCCAATCAACATCAGTGCAGAAATAAATTGGCTCGACACGTCACCGCGAATGGAAACAGAACCACCAACCAGACGACCCCGCGACACTGACACAGGTAAATGTCCATCCTCACCCAATGGGGTGATGTCGGCTCCCAATTCCTTCAGCGCGTTGTGCAAATCTGCCATCGGTCGACCTCTTAATGGCGATTCGCCGTCGATGACTGTTGTACCCATGCCAACTGCAGCCACAGCTGTCAGAAACCGAGAGGAAGTTCCGGCTAGACGAGCGTCAACGATTCCTGGAAGCGAACCCATTGAATCCCCACTCACCACCACTGTCTCGTTGTTGAGATGTCGCAGGCGATTGCTCTCCTCCAACACCGCCACTACGACAGCAGTGTCATCACCGTCGGGTAGGCCGCTGACAACGCTTTCGCCTTTTGCCAACATGGCGCAAACCAATGCACGATTGGCGACGCTCTTGGAACCGGGCACCCGAATCACTGCATCGAGTGGGCCAGGAGTAGGAGAGATTTTGACGATACTCATGACATCGGATGAACAGACGGACGGAAACCGCGAGCAATGAGACCGCCACGGAACATCTCTGCATGTTCAGCGCGGATAACAATCACCATAACGCCGCGGTCGCCTTCCACCGAATGCACTACTTCAAAGTCATAGATGTTGACACTGAGTTCACCTGACAGGGTGAATACATCCGCGGCAGATCCCGGCCTGTCTGGGATGGGGATGCGAACTTCCACCAGCGATTCGACAGGACCAGCTCCTGCTGGCAAATTCATTCGAGCGCGCCGAGCTTTCTCTAGGCGCGTGAAGAGCTCATCGCGATTAGACGATGCAACCACATCTCGCATTTCGCTCAAACCAGAAATCAATGAGTCGAGGGTGCGAACAATCGCATTCTGATTCTGTTCACAAATGTCAAGCCAAATACCTGGTCGCCCTGATGCAATACGAGTCATGTCGCGGAATCCGCCTGCCGCCAATCGAAGGAGAGCCAAATGCTCCTCCGAGCGATCGTCGGCCAAACCCATCAAAGTTGCGGCCGTGAGATGCGGAACATGACTAACTACCGCAACGACATCATCGTGACGTTCAGGATCGAGCGCAACAACTTCTGCACCCATTCGCGAGACAATATTTGCGACCACTGCAAAACTCTCATCCGTGGACGACTCATTCGGCGTCAACACCCATGTTGCACTTTCAAACATGGTGGCGTCAGCGCCATCTAAGCCGTCTAACTCCGACCCAGCCATTGGGTGTCCGGGTACAAACCGAGGGTCGTGAACTTCACGCGCAACATGCGACTTCACAGACCCAACGTCAGTCACGACACCAGTAGTAAGCAGAAGCGCCGACCGTACTTCGTCGGCCACGGTACCGACCGGAGTCGCAACAAAAGTGACAATTGAATCTGGAAAGAGACCGGACTGAGAAAGGATTCCTCGAGACACGGCGACATCAACCGTTGTCTCACGAGCATCAACTCCACCAACCTCAAAGCCCAAGCCTCGTAACGCAAGAGCGATGGACCCACCAATGAGACCTAGTCCTACAACATTGGCGCGGGGCGAAACGTGCGAGTTCATACGAGAAGTTACATGGTACCCGTGACGTCTTGGGCTACTGCCCTCGATAACGCGAGCACTTCATCTGTGGTCAATTCACGCCACTGACCGGGACGCAATTTTGTATCTCGAAGAGGTCCAATACGAGTTCTCACAAGCCTTTTCACCGGGTATCCCACTGCATCACACATGCGACGCACTTGCCTATTACGGCCTTCATGAATAACGATGCGCAGCACACCAGGTTCAAGCTGGCCAACCTCTGCGGGCGCCGTGAGGCCATCCTCCAACTCAATCCCCTCACGAAGTGCTCGCAACGCACCATGCGAAACACCCTTTGGACCACAACTAACTTCTGCGATGTATTCCTTCTCAACGCCATGGCTCGGATGAGTCAAAAACTGAGTGAGTTGACCATCGTTGGTGAGAATCAATAGCCCCGTGGTATCTATGTCCAACCGTCCGACAGAGAACACTCGCGGTTCGGCCGGGACAAGGTCGACAACCGTCTCCCGATCATGGGTGTCAAACGAAGTGGTGACAACTCCCTCTGGTTTATTCAACAAGTAATAGACCAACCCGGGCAATAGACCAACCGGGGCTCCATCGACGCAGACAATGTCGTTCTCAACGTCCACTCGACGACCCAACACTGCAACTTCGCCGTTCACTGTGACGCGTCCGTCCTCTATGAGTTCTTCGCAAATCCGTCGTGAACCAAAACCAGCACGAGCGAGAACCTTTTGCAAACGCTCACCTTCAGCGAGACGAGCGTTCTCCACCATCTGCTCCCACAGTGGTGGTTCAGGAACCGCGCCTCCCGGCGGGGTGGAAGACATCTTTATTCGCCCTCAGAGATTTCTGAGGATTCTTCTGAAGATTCATCAACCGCAACGGGTGCATCTGGCTCAAGTCGCAATGTCTTTTCCAACGCTTCCACAAGACTGGCATCGGGAACGAACGAGGCGATGGGCGGCAAATCGTCAAGCGATGCAAGACCCAATTTCTCAAGGAACAATTGAGTTGTTCCCCACATCACTGCTTGTCCCGGACCGCTGTCGCGACTCACTGGGGCGATGTACGCCCGCCCATGCAATGTACGCATGACTGCGTCGGGATCAACACCACGAATCGACGCAATTTGCAGACGTGAAATTGGCTGTTTGTACGCAATGATCGCCAGTGTTTCAAGTGCGGCACCCGACAGTCGCGCACGTTGTCCATCAAGAATGAATCGCTCGACGTATGGCGCCATATCAGGATGTGTTTGGAACCGCCATCCACCTGCAACTTTCGCTACCTGAAAACCATGGCCAGCAACTTCATACGTTTCGGCTAGTCGAAGACACACTGCTTCGATGGTGGCACTTGGAATCTCCACCAATTGCGCAATGAGATCTGTGGGCACAGGTTCTTGCGCCACCATCAAAATTGCTTCTACTGCGCGCACGATCTCTTCTGTGACTTCAGCCTTCATATGAATCAATCTCCATCGTTTCGTTTGCGCCTGGCCCTTGGCCGGTCCACTGAACAACAATGTCGCCGAAACGGTCACTTTGCTCAATTTCAATAAATCCCTGTTTGTACATTTCAAGCAGAGCAAGGAAACGCACAACAATTTCCAATCGCTCTACGAGGTCCGAAGTGAGACGTCGGAACGACGATGAACCCATACGCGGCAATTCGTCCATCAACTCTTCCACCGCTTCAGCCACCGTGAAACGAATGGGATTCACATGGAACAGATTGATTTCGAGTCTCGGCTTCGGAGTGATTGCGCTCAGGAATCCCTTCTCCAGTTTTTGGATGGTGATGCCTTCCAACAAATCCGGGGTGACTGAGTCGAATCGCTCGTCAGGTCCAACGGATCGTCCGTACACGCGGTCGGCGTCGTCGACAAATTCCGCAAGAATTTTGGCAACATCTTTGAAGGTCTTGCATTCCAGCAAACGAGCAAGAAGAAGGTCGCGCTCCTCCCACAATGCCAGTTCCTCATCAAGGTCAACATTTTCTTTGCCTGGCAGTAGACGGCGAGCTTTAATCTCAATCAGAGTGGCAGCAATGAGCAAAAACTCGGTAGCAATCTCCAAGTCGAGTTCTTGCATCTTGGCAAGTTCTGCAAGATAGGCATCAACAATTGACGAAAGCTTGATTTCGTGGATATCTACTTCCTCACGCATGATGAGGTGCAGCAATAGGTCAAGCGGACCGTCAAAGACCGGGGTTGCTACTTCAATTGCCACCTAAACATGGTACTTGCCCCACCTCACCCGATTCCCAATTACTAGTGCCCGATGACGTCTCAGGAAGTAGCGTTTTCAGCGTGCCCAGAGTCCTTTCCTGCATCCAACCCACCGGTTCTGTCCATTTGGGCAACTATTTGGGCGCTCTCGTCAACTGGGTGAGTGGCCAACACGACGGAGACGTGTACCACGGCATCGTCGACCTCCATGCCCTCACTATCACCGATAAGCCAGGCGTACTCGGAAACCAGACCATCGAGCTTGCGGCCATGCTGTTCGCCGTCGGACTTGATCCAAATGTGGCCACGGTGTTCGTTCAGAGCCACATTCATGAACATTCTGAGCTGTCGTGGATTATGGAATGCACGGTGTCTTATGGCGAACTCAGCCGTATGACCCAGTTCAAAGACAAGTCAGCCAAACGAGAAGGCGACTTCATCTCCGCGGGCCTATTTACATATCCCGCGCTTCAGGCGGCCGACATTTTGTTGTACGACGCCGACGAGGTGCCAGTGGGCGAAGACCAACGCCAGCATGTCGAGATCACGCGCGATATTGCGATCCGCTTTAATCATCGATTCGGCGACACATTCGTGTTGCCCAAATCGGTCCATCCCAAGGCGGGCGCTCGTGTCATGGATCTACAAGATCCCACTTCAAAAATGTCTAAGTCAGCGGCCACCGACAGTGGCATCATCTACATGCTTGACGACAACACCACCATTGAAAAGAAATTCAAGCGTGCCGTGACCGACTCCGACGGTGTTGTTGCATATGACCGCGAGAACAAACCAGGGGTTGCGAACCTGCTCGATATTTTGGCCGCGGCGTCAAACACAACCGTTGAATCGCTTGTTGGCCAGTACACCCAATACGGCCCACTCAAGAAGGATGCCGGAGATGCTGTGGTGGCACTCATTGAACCAGTGCGCATGAAATACAACGAACTCATGAACGACCGTGGAGAACTTGCCCGCCTCTTGTCGATTGGTAATGACCGAGCGAGAGAAGTTGCTTCGCGAACATTGAGCCGAGCACACGCCGCAATTGGCCTACTGCCACGAATCTAAGTATTGTCTGCCGCCTTCAGAGCAGCCTGAACATCGTCGTTCGCCACACCGCGCAACAATGCGAGAGTGCGATCATCGGATATGTCCGACAACATCTGAACACCAATTTCTTCGTGCATGTGGTACAAACGGAATCTCTTTCCACGAGGCCCAACAATGGTGGCCATAATTCGCAGGGGCCAATTGAGGTGCGATGCATTCTTTCCCACATCGTGCAATAGAGCGGCCGCCTGTTCTTCTCTCTTGGCCCAAGGAATAATCGCCAAGAAACGATCGAGAACTTCAATTGAATGCGCCTGATCACGCGGAGCCATCGCCCACCACAACGCAAATTCATCGTGATTCAGCAATCGCTCTGCTCTTTCAACATGGTGACCACTAATTGGTCGATTGTCTTTCGAGTTCCATGCGCGCTTTGCTAGATGAACAATTGAATCCACTATCCCCTCGCTCTCGGATGCGCATCGCGATAGACATTCCACAATCTCTCTTGAGAAACTTTTGTGTAAATCTGCGTGGTTGAAATGGTGGCATGGCCAAGCATCTCCTGCACAATGCGCAAATCAGCACCGTGCTCCAACATGTGCGTGGCACATGAGTGCCGCAAGACGTGAGGCGAAAGCTCTCTGCTAATTCCCGCTTTTCGGCCAGCGTCGCGCACAATATTCCAAGCTTTCTGTCGATTGAGACGACGTCCTCTATTCGTGAGAAATACTGCTTCACGGTCGCCAGAACGGGCCCACACGTCGGGGACCAATTGACCTCTGCCACCAAACGAAAGATACGACCGCAACTGTTCTTCAGCCAAGCGACCAAACGGCACCACGCGTTCTTTCGAACCCTTTCCGAACAAGCGAACGACGCGGGCCGACAAATCGAGGTCATCGAGATTCAGGTCGCATGCCTCTGAAATACGTGCGCCTGTGGCGTATAAAAACTCAAGAAGAGCTCTATCTCGCATTTCGAGCGCGGACTCCCCTGTTGCGGTGGCAAGCAACGAACTCACTTCATCCATCGACAATGGCTTGGGCACGCCAGCAGAAACCTTGACTCCTTCTACATGCGCACCCGGATTATCCGAGCGGAGATCTTCGGACACCAAATACGAATGCAGCATGCGCACAGCTGCCAATCGTCGCGCAGTACTAGCCGCTGCTTCCCCGTCTGACTGGAGAGAACGAATAAACGCTTCCACATCTTCTTCGTGTGCAGAAATCAAAGTTGCTGATCGTTGTGTCAAAAAGTCAACATATCGACGGAGATCGCGTCGGTACGAATTCACCGTGTTGATGGCACGTCCTCTTTCCACAGCCATCCATTGAAGGAATGAGTCAACCAACCCCTCGGATTCAGCGTTCACGGCCATCACTTCAATGTACGAGATGAGGGTGCGTGCGGGCCATCAACATAAGCCCGTACGCAGTCTTCGCATCGCGAATGGAACCACTTTCCACCATTTGCAGAGCATGCTGCAATGAGAACTCTACGACGCGCAAAGATTGTTCCTCGGGGCCGTGAGGTTGCGCAACTCCTGGCGTAAGTTGAGTTGCCAGGTACACCTCGACAACAGAATCGGTTACACCAGGAGACGAAAAGCAACGACCAAGGAAGTCCATGTCGCCAGCAACGTATCCGGTTTCTTCCGTTAACTCACGCGCTGCCGTGACCTCTGGATCTTCACCTTCGACATCACGCATTCCTGCAGGCAGCTCTAACACGAAGTCATTAAAAGTGGCTCTGTACTGCGAAACCAAAACCACATTGTTTGCATCAGTGAGTGCCACACATGCAACGGCTCCGGGCGTGGACACATATGTCCGTTCAAATGTTTCACCGAATGGCGATTTCACCCAACGTCGAATGAGTTGGAACATCGCCCACGAGTGAACGACTTCGTCTCGTGAGGCCTCAAAATCGGCCATGAAATTAGGCGTTGGTTGCAACCGATGCGCCCGTAAGACGCTTTTCGCGGTTGATTAACGCCGCACCAATGAGTTCGCGAAACAAAGGATGCGGACGATCGGGGCGACTCTTGAACTCAGGATGCGCTTGTGTTGCAACCCAATAAGGATGGTCAGTGAGTTCGATGAATTCAACCAAACGCTTATCAGGAGAAGTTCCGCTACATACAAAACCGGACTCTTCGAAACGAGAACGGAAGTTGTAATTGAATTCATATCGGTGACGGTGACGTTCACTGACAACACTTTCACCGTACGCAGCAGCAACTTTGGTACCAGGCTCGAGCACCGCGTAATAGGCACCCAAACGCATGGTTCCACCCATTGTGGTGACATCGCGTTGTTCGTTCATCAGGTCGATGACGGGGTTAGTGGTGGAAGCATCGAACTCGGTGCTATTTGCATCTGTCATACCCAGTACGTGGCGCGCAAATTCAATTGTCATCACCTGCATGCCCAAGCAGATGCCAAGACATGGAACCAGATTTTCACGCGAGAATTCTGCCGCAGCAATCTTTCCTTCAATGCCGCGAGCGCCGAATCCACCAGGAATCACCATTCCGTCAAGGCCGGCTAAACGACCAGAGGCCAATAAGCCCTCAACGTCTTCTGCCTGAATCCAGTCAATCTCCACTTTGGCACCGTGAAAGAACCCAGCATGCTTCAGCGACTCAACAACAGACAAGTACGCATCTTGCAACTCAACATATTTTCCGATGAGACCGATCTTCACAGGCTTCACTGCAGCATCAACTTGGGCGACCAATGACTCCCATGTTGAGAGGTCAACTTCACCATCGATTCGCAACACATCACACACGACCGTGTCAAGACCCTCTTCGTGCAAGATGAGTGGCAACTCGTAAATGTTGCGTGCATCGGCAGCGTTGATCACAGCATTTGCATCAACGTCACACATATGCGAAATCTTTCGCTTGAGTCCAGTGCTCAACGGTTCTTCGCTACGGCAGACAATGACGTCGGGCTGAATGCCACGTGAACGTAATTCGGTCACGCTGTGCTGAGTTGGCTTCGTTTTTTGCTCGCCACTTGGCCCAATGAACGGAACCAAAGTGACATGCAGGTAACACACGTTGTCGCGCCCCGCTTCATTTCGGAACTGACGAATTGCCTCTAGAAACGGAAGAATCTCAATGTCTCCAACCGTGCCCCCCACCTCGGTAATCACCACGTCGGTGTCCTCAGTGGCAATCCGCTTGATACGGCGCTTAATTTCGTCAGTGACGTGCGGAATGACTTGCACTGTCTTGCCCAGATAGTCACCGCGGCGCTCAGCAGCGAGAACTGCCTGGTAGATCGAGCCCGTTGTTGCGTTTGAACTACGAGTGAGATTTTCGTCAATGAATCGCTCATAGTGACCCAAGTCGAGGTCGGTCTCACCACCATCATCGGTGACAAACACTTCGCCGTGCTCGAACGGATTCATGGTTCCCGGGTCAACGTTGATGTAGGGATCCAGTTTTTGCATGGTGACACGCAAACCACGCATCTTGAGCAATCGACCCAAAGAAGATGCGGTCAAACCTTTGCCGAGTGAACTTGCAACGCCACCCGTCACGAAAATGTGCTTTGGCATTGAAACTCCCGCCAGACTGAAACTGCTAACGGGATTTCAGCATAACGCATGTGGCAGCGCCGCCAAGCAATCGTTACTTCGCGCGGCCCTTTCGCGACTTGGAGGACCCTAGGGACTCCAATAAGTCGTGAGCATGTGCGGTCGCCGATTCATCGGCCACACCACCAGACAGCATTCGAGCTATCTCACTGGCCCGGTCCGATGTTGCCACCTGCTTGGCAGCACCATAGGTGCGACCGGATTTCACTGTTTTCGAGACAACGATGTGATGGTGGGCAGAAGCAGCAACTTGTGGCAAGTGCGTCACTGCAAAAACTTGATGGCGGGAGCCGAGCTCTCTCAAGGCCGTAGCGACAGCAACCGCTGCAGATCCGCCGATACCTGCATCAACTTCGTCAAAAACCATGGTTGCTGGGTCATCGCTCAACACAAGGCGCAGGGCCAACATGACTCGTGCCAATTCTCCACCACTTGCCACCTTCGTGAGCGGCTGTGGAGCGCTTCCCGGGTTTGCCGTGAGCATGAACACCACTGATTCTCCCGCAGGATCAGTGGACTCATCCCCCACCGAAATCTGCACGGAGGCATTTGGGAGAGCCAAGGTTCGAAGATGCTTTTCCACAGCTGCAGCCAGACGTGGGGCCACTTCTCGACGCTGGCGCCCCACTTCTTTTTGACACTTCAGCAATTGAGCCATCGCATTCGTACGCTCATGCTCGAGGTGCGACACTCGCTCGGCATAGCCCGTGAGTTCGTCGAGGCGCTCTCTGGCCTCACGCCCAAACGCAATGACATCACCCAGCGTGTCGCCGTATTTGCGCATGAGATCACGTAGCGTCTGGCGACGAAGTCGGATCTCTTCGAGACGTTCTGGATTCTCTTCGGTTCCCTCTGCGGTGTCTCGAACCACCCGCGCCAGGTCTTCAGCTTCGGCCAAAAGGGCGGACAATCGCTCGACTATTTCTGGCAGAGAAGAGACTGGGTTCAGAGCCTTCAGCGCCTGCGATAACTGCTCGACTACTGCGCCATCACCAGACAGCAATGTTGCTGCAGTCATCAATGCTTCTTGGTGACGCACCACGTCGGACAGGGCATCTTCTTCGCGTGACAGTTCACTGTCTTCGTCGTCGTGTCGTAGATGAGCGGACTCAATTTCCTCGCATTGGAATTGCAACAAATCAATTTCTCGAGCGCGTGATTTCTCGTCGCCACCCAAAGCAGCCAGGTTGGCCTCAATCTGCGTGACAGCTTCTCGCGCTGCCTTCAATTTGGACAAATCAATATCACCAAACGAATCCAAAGATTCTCTTTGCACCGAGGCCGTCAGCAACCGCTGATGCGCGTGTTGACCGTGGATATCAACTAGTTGTTCACCTAATTCCGCAAGAGTAGTAACGGTGGCCATTCGGTCGTTGACATAGGCACGACTTCTCCCCTCGCGAGAAATCACCCTGCACAAGATGACCTCTTGTTCATCTCCATCGATGGTCTGGATAAAGCGAGCCTCGACTCGAGCTTCATCGGCGCCATCTCGAATCACCGAGGTTTCAGCACGTCGACCCACCACCAAATTGATGGCTTCGACAATCATGGTTTTCCCCGCGCCTGTCTCTCCGGTGAATGCAGTGAATCCGCGGTCGAAGGTGAGCCGCGACGACTCAATTATTCCGAGGTTTTCAATGAAGAGTTCTACGAGCATCAGCGATCAG
>CAYSPE010000012.1:0-35456 GCA_964432845.1 uncultured Bifidobacterium sp. | reverse complement strand
CTCTCCATACTTTGTCACCGACGCAGACCGCATGGAAGCACAACTCGATGACGCGTACTTGCTGCTTGTTTCCGGCAAGATCACCAACGTTCGCGACATGTTGCCTGTGCTTGAAAAGGTCATGCAGAGCGGAAAGCCACTCGTGATTATTGCTGAAGACATTGAAGGCGAAGCACTCGCCACACTCGTGGTCAACAAGATTCGCGGCACCTTCAAGAGTGCAGCAGTCAAGGCTCCAGGCTTTGGCGATCGCCGCAAGGCAATGTTGCAGGACATCGCAATTCTCACTGGTGGCCAGGTCATCAGCGAAGAAGTTGGTCTCAAGTTGGAGAACGCAACACTCGATCTTCTTGGTCGTGCAAAGCGCGTCGTTATTACCAAGGACGAAACCACCATCATCGAGGGCATTGGTGCTGAAGAAGACATCAAGGGCCGTATCAACCAGATCAAGACCGAAATCGATAACACCGATTCCGATTACGACCGTGAGAAGTTGCAAGAGCGTCTCGCCAAGTTGTCTGGTGGCGTTGCAGTTCTCAAGGTCGGCGCAGCCACCGAAGTTGAACTCAAGGAAAAGAAGCACCGCATCGAAGATGCTGTGAGCACCACAAAGGCAGCAATTGAAGAGGGTGTTGTTCCTGGCGGCGGCGTCGCATTGCTTCGCGCACAAGACGCAGTCACTGCGGCAGCTGAAAAGTTGTCGGGCGATGAGCAAACAGGCGCTCGCATGGTGGCACGTTCACTCGAAGGCCCACTCAAGCAAATCGCTGAGAACGCTGGCATGGAAGGTGGCGTCGTCGTTGCCAAGGTGAAGAGCCTGAAGGGCACCGAGGGTCTCAACGCTGCAACCGGCGAGTACGAAGACCTCGTGAAGCTTGGCGTTATCGACGCAGCAAAGGTGACTCGCTCTGCATTGCAGAACGCAGCATCCATTGCAGCATTGTTCCTCACCACCGAAGCCGTTATCGCTGACAAGCCTGAAGAGGCTGCAGGCGGTCACAGCCACGGCGGTGGAATGGACGACTTCTAAATCGTCTGTTCGTTAGAACTGAAAAGGCCCGCGGAGAAATCCGCGGGCCTTTTGTTTTGTGAGCGACTCAATCGTGCGTAGGTAGCCTCGGTCATGTGCCAAAAACAGTTGCATTAGTGAGTTGTGCAGAAGCCCGCGAACACGACACGGACCTTCCTTTTCTTGTTCGTGCGTTGGGTGATCGTGGTGTCGTTGCCACTGTGGAGAATTGGGACGATTCTGCGGTGAAGTGGTCCTCGTATGACAGTGCCATCGTGCGCTCTCCATGGGATTACCACCGTCGGTACAACGAGTTTGTGACGTGGTTGGACGCAGTGTCTTCGTTAACGGTGCTACACAACTCGGCTGATGTCATTGGCTGGAACACCGACAAGGTGTACTTGGGTGAATTAGACGCAGCAGGAATTCCCATCATCCCAACGCGGTATGTGCGTGGAGCGGAAGACATTGTGTTGGTGTCGAACGATGGCATGTTGGAAAAAGACATCGTGGTGAAGCCAACGGTCAGTGCCGGTTCGAACAACACCGAGCGTCATGAGGAATCTCCGGTGAAGGCGGCTGCTCACTTGGGCGCGCTGATAGATGCAGGCAAGGTTGCCATGGTGCAGCCGTATCAACGTTTTATTGACGAACAAGGCGAGACTGGCATGTTGTATTTCAACGGCGAATACAGCCACGCATTTCGCAAGGGTGCAATTTTGTCCACTGGCGAAAACACCAAGAACGGATTATTCACCGAAGAGAATATTTCTGAGCGCACACCGCGCGCAGCTGAGCGTGAGTTGGGTGAGGCGGTCATTGAGTACGTGGTGCAAAAATTTGGTGCGGCACCGTTGTATGCACGAGTCGATGTGGTGCGCGGATCGGGTGGATTTCCCGTATTGATGGAACTTGAACTAGCCGAACCATCGCTGTACGTGCATTTAGATGCTGATGCGCCGGCCCGTTTTGCCGCCGCTGTGGTCGCCCGTCGCTAAGCCACAGGTAGGTTGGGTGTCATGAGCGAACCCATGTCACCTTCAGTCGGTCTCGGCGTCATCCACCTGTTCTGCAAGCCCTTTCCCGATTTCAATGGGGATCAATTGGTGGCTGCGGTAAAGAAGGCCGAATCCGCAGGCGTCACGGTGATTACCGTGGCAATGTTGGGTCACAAAGCAGATGTTGCAATCATGGGTCTTGCCTCTGACATGCGCGAATTGAAGGCGCTGCAAACTGGTATTCAGCATTCAGGCCTGGAAATTGTTGATAGCTACGTCTCCATTACCGAAGTGTCGGAATATGCCAAGGGCATGCCACAAGAAATGTTGAATGCACGCTTGTATCCGCAGCTTCCACCAGCTGGAAAGAATGCATGGTGCTTCTATCCCATGTCAAAGAAGCGTGAGCACAAGGACAATTGGTTCACACTTGATTTCGACAAGCGCAAAGAACTCATGGAAGAACACGGCAAGAGTGGCCGCACATTTGCCGGACGCGTCATTCAGCTTGTTACTGGTTCCACCGGTCTTGATGACTACGAGTGGGGAGTCACATTGTTTGCTGTGAACCCTGATGACCTAAAAGATGTGGTGTACACCATGCGTTACGACGAGGCATCTGCTGTGTATGCGGAGTTCGGTGCGTTTTACGTGGGAATGGTTACTCCGGTCGAGGAACTCATCCACCAGATTTAATTCTGTCGCGTTCAGTAGTTACTGAACATTGATGATGCCCATCATCCCAAGATCTTCATGATCGAGAATGTGGCAGTGATACACGGTTTTTCCGTCGAAGTCATTAAACGGAATTCGGATAGTGACTGATTGTCCGGCGGGAACATTCACCGTGTCGTACCAACCTTCTGGCGGTGTTGAACCATCGCTGACCTTGATGACTTGAAATGGCCATACGTGTAGGTGGAATGGGTGAGTCATCATCGATTGATTCACGATGACCCAATCTTCCACCGTGCCCAATTGTGCGGAGTAGTCGATGCGTTCGGGGTCAAATGATTTGCCGTCGATCACGAACTCGCCATTGCCCATGCCCATGGCGCCGAACGAGATGCGGCGTGTTTTGTCGACCGATTTCGGAAGAGAAGTGGGATGAGGGTTAATGACGGGGACGATGGTGGGAAATGAAGCAGTAGCACCAGTTGCGTTCATGGTGAGCAAGGTGATGGTTTCGTCCTTGTAGGAATTCCCATGCATCATGCCACTCATGCCATTTCCGTTGCCCATTCCACCCATTTGCATGCCGCGGTTCACGGTGGTGGATTTCAACGTGATGGCGCCTGCATTTCCCACTTGTACGAGAAGCTCGCGCCGTTGGCCCGGCGTCAGCAAAAGCTCGGTGCGTTTGATGGCAGTACTGAATCGCTCTTGACCGTTACCAACGTGCAACATGTCAGTGCCATGAAGGGTAAGCATGTGATAGCGAGACGAACTGGCATTGACGATGCGCCACAATTCAGTATCGCCTGTGTTGGCAGAGAATGAGGGCTGGTACACGCCATTCACCAACACCACATCGCCTTCACGACCGGCCTGTTTAGTTGCAGTTGAAACTTCAATGACAGAACTGTCGGCACCAATGGAAGGATCACTAAGAACAATGACCCGTTCGGTGGTGTTCTTGAGAAAAGGTGTTTGGTCTACATCGTCTTCGATGATGATGACCCCGGCGAGACCACCGGACAGTTGCGGTGCGGAACGACCGTGATGATGCGGGTGATACCAGTACGTGCCGCTGGGATGATTGGCGGGAATTTCATATTGATACGTCTGAGTGTCGCCTGGGTCAATCATGCGAAACACGTTGTCTGCAGAACCACTCGGAGAGACGTGCAAGCCATGAGTGTGCAAGTTGGTGGGCTCGTTCAAATTGTTGGTGAAATTCACCGTAAGGGTGTCACCGGGGCGCGCTCGAAGAGTGGGACCGTGGACGCCACCGTTATAAGTGAGGGCAAAACGCTGGTCGTTGTTCCAATCAAGCATTGATTCAGCTGCTGTGAGATCAACGCTGATGAGGCCGTCTTTGCTCACTATTTCAGCTGGTTGAGTAAACGTCTTACCACCATGTGGTGTGGGTACTTCTTTGCTTCCAGTGGAACCACTGCTGAACGGACCGCACCCGGCAAGTACCGCTAATGCTGCGCCACCACCAAGAAGTTTGATGGCTTGGCGACGCGATATATGGTCGCGAGAGAACTCAGTCAATGACATTGCGCCACCGTACCAATCTGTGTTGCGTTAGTTTCGTCGGGCATGCACCCATGTAAATGGCTGCGTGCTTCCCCACGGCGTGGTGTGAATTGTTTCGTACGTGCTCACTATGTGGCAAAGAGGAGAAAGAAAGAGTGCAAGTTCATCTTGCGACCAACGTTGCACCGGCAATCCTGAACATGATTCTGGACCAGTTGGCGCAAAGGTGGCAATGATGACCTGCGAACCCGTGCTCGTGGCTGTGCGCAGCGTTTCAAAGTACCTGTGTTGTTGCTCTTGCGTGGTGAGAAAGTGAAATACTGCGCGGTCGTGCCACAGGTGGTACTTCGACATGGGTCCCCACTGCGTGATATCTGCACAGATGTAGGAAATTGAATTTCCTAACCTCTTCTGAGTTTCATCAATGGCCGACTGCGAAATGTCGAGGAGAGTGATATCGGAGTAGTCCTGCTTCAACAACTCATCAACAAGGTGAGATGCGCCTCCACCAATATCAATGATGGCAGCGCTCTTTGCGAGGTTGCTTTCGTTGACTAGTCGTAGTGAATCGGCAGGGAGTGGTTCAGTCCAGGAACGTTCGGTAGGCGCTTTAGTGGAATACGCCGAATCCCAATGACCATTGCTCACGAGCGCTGCTTCACCACTTGCATTGTGATTGCACACCGAATTTGCGGAGAACAAATGAAGCAGGACAGTTACCGATGGTGGTGAACATCCATTGGTTAACGCCAACAAATGCGGTGAGCAAGAGGAACCACGGGCTCACGGTTGCACTCAAGACGGCACTGAGAATTGTCATTGTTCCGGCCATGAGAAAGAGAAATCTTTCAAGTGGCCACTTGTTATTTGTTGATTGCATAATTTCCTTACGGTGCGTAGTTGCTAGTGACTGAAGTTGACGTGAGGGAGAACTTTGAGCAACCACTTAGGTGCGTACCAGTTCTTTTCCTTAAGTAGAGCCATGGTGGCGGGCACCAACATCACTCGGACAACCGTTGCGTCGAGCAGTACGGCCATTGCGAGGGTGAGACCCAGCTCTGTTGGTGGGATAGGACCAGTGACACCAAATGCGATGAAAACAATGATCATGATGACCGCGGCGTTGGTGATGGGTCGTCCAGTGCGCGAAATTCCTTCGGAGATCGCACGGCTGGTGTCACCAGTTGCTTGATAACGCTCTTTAATTGCTGCTAGCAGGAACAATTGGTAGTCCATCGAGAGACCGAACAGAAGAGCAAAGAAGAACAGTGGCGCCCACGCGTCAACAAAGCCCTGGTGATCAATTCCGATAAGTCCTGCGCCAAAACCGTGTTGGAACACGATGGTTGCAAAACCAAATGCGGCACCCACTGTGAAGAGGTTCATCACGATAGAGAACAGTGCAATCACGAGGCTGCGGAACACAATGAGCAGAAGGAGGAACGCCACCAGCAAGATGAGTCCGATTGCGTATGGTGCTCGACCTGTGAGCACGCCCGTGAGGTCGTGGTTTTGAGCCGACGGGCCACCCACTAGAGCATTAGGTACTGCAGTCTTCATGGTTTCACGAAGCTGCGAAACCATGGTTGATGTTGCTGAATCATCAATTGGCGTGCCAGGAATGACCCGAACAACTACCCGACCTGATGGGGCCGGCTGAGTAACGATACGAACATCGACGACGTTCTTGACCTTCTTGGCCTCAGCGATGACGGTGTTGGCATCTGCGCCATTGACCGTGATGAATGCAGGTGCAGCAGCACCGGGCCCAAAGGCGGCCACCATTGTGTCGTAGCCGTCACGACTTGTGTGGCCAGGGTCAACCACACGTGCGCCTGGCATACCCAACTTCATTCCAAATGCAGGAACGATGAGCGCACCGAGAACCGCGATTCCAATCGCAAGAACTCGACCGGGTCGTTTAAGAGCAGCACCAGTCCATCGTGCCCACCGACCTTCAGCTTCGATATCGGCATCTTTCTCACCCTTTTTCACCAAGACTTTGTCGCCCATAGCAACGAGTACGGCGGGGAGAAGCGTGAGAGCAGCAAGCGCTACAGCAATAACGGAGATGATCATGCCAAGGGCCATTGTTTGGAAGACCATGACTGGTACAAGGAACACGGCAGCAAGGGAGAGAATCACGGTGAGAGCGGAAAGAAATACCGCCTTTCCTGAAGTAGAGAGTGCTCCTTCGATCGCATGAATTGCATCTTTCCCTTCTTCTCTTTCTTCGCGATAGCGACTGACAATGAAGAGGCTGTAATCGATACCAACAGCAAGTCCGATCATCATTGAGAAGTTCATAGACCAAACAGAGATTGGAAAGATCCACGACAACATGTGAAGGCTTGCAAACCCGACGGCGATGCCAGCAATAGCGAGAATGAGTGGAATACCAGCTGCGATTGCTGCGCCAAATGCAATGAACAACATCACAAGAGTAGGGAGTCCACTTACTAACTCTGCTTTGTGAAGAGCAGATTCATTCATTTTGTTGAAGTCGCTCCATACCGGCCATTCACCAGTTACGTTCGCCGTGACGCCGCTTGGGAGATCAGTGTGTTTCACATACGTACCGAGCAAACCGGCAAATTCTGGCCGTTCCGCTTCGTCGTTAATGTCTTGAGCGACGGGAATTAATGCAGTTTTTCCGTCGCGTGAGATCATTCCGGCTTCTGCAGGCATTTGGAGCGGATTCACTACGCCGATGACATGTGGTCCATCTGCAAGTGTCGTCACAAGATTTGTAATCGCAGATGAATCTTGTGAGAACGGAACATTTTGGTGTACGACCACCACTGGATTCTCTGCGCCAAGCGCTGGGAAGTCCTTACGAAGTTCAAGACGAACTTTCTCAGCGGTGGAACCTTTGGCATCCCAACCCGCGCCAGAAAGAGCTTTGGTGAGAGAAATAGCCAGGGGTGCTGCAGCAAGAGTGATTACTAGCCAAACGAGCATGACCACTCGGCGATGTCGAGCCATAGAAGCAGCCAGGCGAGAAAAGAGAGCCTTCTCATCAGGCATGGGGGATGGGGCGTGGGTGGAGGGAATGTTGTTCATGATCTTCTTGTGAGTTGATGAGGAATAGGTTTTGTATTTACGAGAGTTTGAGGAACATCTTCTCGACAACGTCGAGTGAGTAACCCTCGGCGGCTGACTTCTCAGGATTTTCCAAACATGAGGCGAGGCCGGAAGCGAGCATTTTGAAGCCCACCTGTTCGAGTGCTTTGGTGGCCGCTGCGAGTTGAGTGACAATGTCACGGCACTCGCGGTCTTCTTCGAGCATTGCCTGAATGCCGCGCACTTGACCTTCGATACGACGGAGGCGCTTGTGCAAATCAGCCTTTACTTCTTCACGAATTTCCATGGGGTTTTTGCCTTCTATCGACGAAAGAAACGACGCTTTGCAGCGGGTTCTGGCTGTGATGGGGCAGAAGATGAGTTGCACTGGCAACGGTCTTGTTTGGCCACATGACCAAGCACTTGTTCTACGTGGGCTCCGCAGCCTGCCCAGCTAGGACGGCCACATTTCTTGCATGTCACTTGTCTACACATACCCCCTAGGGTATGCTGAAAACCATGACAAAGCAACCACTCTTTTTCAAGCAGTACTACCTGGCCTGTTTGTCGCACGCGAGTTACCTGTTGGGTGACCGCACCACAGGACGAGCAGTGGTGGTGGACCCACAGCGTGACGTGTCTGAATATGTGAGTGACGCTGCCGCGAACGGTTTCACCATTGACACCGTGATTGAAACGCACTTCCATGCTGACTTCTTGTCTGGGCATCTTGAACTTGCATCACTCACAGGCGCAACCATTGTCTACGGATCTGAAGCAGCGGGGCGAGTGGGCTTTCCGATTCGAGCAATGAAGCATGGTGAACATCTCTCTCTTGGCATTGTTGACCTTGAGATTTTGGAAACGCCGGGCCACACACCTGAATCAATCTGTGTTGTGGTGCGCGAAGAAGCTGGCGGTGAGCCAGTGAGTGTTCTTACAGGTGACACGCTATTCATCGGAGATGTGGGACGCCCCGATTTGTTGTCTGCCGTGGGGCACAACGCCGATGATTTAGCACGACAGTTGTACGAATCACTACACACCAAGTTGATGGTATTGCCTGATTCAACATTGGTGTACCCAGCACACGGCGCAGGTTCTGCTTGTGGCAAGAACCTCTCCACCGAAACGGTTTCCACTATCGGTGAACAAAAACGTTTCAATTACGCGTTGGCACCCATGGTGGTGGAGGACTTTGTTGATGTAGTAACGCAAGGTCAAACAGTGGCGCCGTTGTATTTCCTATTTGCAGCGACGAAGAATCGCGAATCACACACATTGTTGAACGAAGACAGCGATGTTGCTCGTTTGACAATCGACGAAGTGCTGATGCATCAATCAGGCGGTGCTGTGGTTATTGACTCACGCGACGACATGGCTTTTGCTTCGGGTCATCTCGCCGGTTCTATCAATGTGGGATTGAGTGGTCGATTCGCGGAGTACGTGGGCGAAGTGATGGAACCAGGTACGCCCATCATCTTGGTGACTGATCCTGGAACCGAATCAGAGGCAAAAATTCGCTTGGGCCGAATTGGGTTCGACAATGTGATTGGCGCACTGAATAATCCGATCGCCGCATTCTTGGAACGACCTGACAAGGTGTCCCAAGCATCACGTCTACCGGTGGAATCATTCACCGAACGAATTGCATCGGTGAAGAGCTTGGTCACTATTGACGTGCGCAATGCAGGTGAAGTTGAGTTGGGAACGGTGCCTGGAGCCAGAAATGTGAGTCTCCCTGCTCTACTTCGAAGTCTGGATGAATTGGACAAAAACGCACCGACGGTTGTGTTCTGTGCTGGTGGATACCGCTCATCAATTGCTGCAAGCTTGTTGCGTTCACATGGTTTCGCCGACGTGAGCGACCTAGTAGGTGGCTACACAGCCTGGTCAAACGCAAACATTCCGTCATCAATGCCATTAATCTCTCCGGCTGATGCTGCCAGGGATACTGAATCTCTTCACCTCGACGTGCGAGAGCTTGACGAATGGGAAGCGGGCCACGATGCATCTGCAACACATATTGCAATGGCCGATTTGCCAGCGGCAGCGGGGACATTTGATAAGAACCGAAAAATTATCTGTATCTGTCGATCAGGGAATCGATCGGGCAAAGTTGCGGCTTGGCTCATCTCTCGTGGATTGAATGCTGTGAACATGACAGGTGGCATGCAGGCATGGGCCGCAGATGGCTTGCCGGTGGTGACGAACTCAGGTTCTGTCGGAACAGTGATCTAAATATTTCTGCGCGTCCCGACGAGATGTAAAGAACACCCAATGGGTGTCGGTGCTGTCACTTTCAGCGGCGGCGTGAAACAGGCGGTGGTAGTGGCTGTGCTTCGTCCACGCCCACGAGATAATGGACTTTTCAGGGTTATGCAATGAGATGAAATTTCGGAATGGTTCGTGGTTTCCGTTCCATAATTCTTCTCGCGTGAGCCATCGCCGTACTGTGCGCTTCACAACTCGCCACATGACAACGCGTCGGGGAAGATCAAACACAATGATGGTGTCCGCTCGTTTCCACACGATGTCAATCACTTGGCGATAATTGCCACATGCGACCCAGTTTTCGTTGCTGGTTCTTTCCTCAACGATTCTTCGAAATTCATCGGCGGGCAATTCGGACCAATTCGGCTGATGAAAAATGCTGTCGAGTTCTATGTGCGTGCACCGAAGCGTGCGCGCAAGATTTTTGGCAAACGTAGATTTACCGGAGCCTGAGTTTCCGACTACAGAAATTCGAGTCATTGTTCAACGTTGAACATAATTTTTAGAACGCCATCTTCGCGTGCATCAAACATTCGATAGCCCTCTGTCCCTTCTGACAAGGACATTCGGTGCGAGAAGAGTCCTTCGCCCTTCAACCGACCCGATTGAAGAAGTGGAATGAGGTCTGCCCATTGTGCAGTGACGTTGGCAATGCCAGCACGTACGGTGAGATTGCGATAAATCATTTGGTGCATGGGGAAACCGGTGCCTCCCTGTGGGAGACCAATGAACGATGCGTTACCGCCGTGGCGCAAAAGAGTGGGAACAAGTTCAATTGATGCGCGTGCACCAGATGCTTCAAAGACGCGATCGCAATTGCGTCCTCTTGTGTGTTCGCTAATTGCACGACGGGCCTCATCGGGATGAAGTGCAATGGCGCCAAGAATGGCGGCTTGTTTGCGTCGCGTTTCTACTGGATCAATGGCGAAAACTTGTGAGGCACCGTTGATGAACGCCAATTCCACTCCAAGCAGACCGATGGGGCCGAGGCCAACAATTGCCACGCGGTCTCCTGGTGCAATGTCGGCGCGGCTGACCCCGAAGTGAGCTGTTGCGAGCGCATCGGTAAGTAGTACTGCTTGATCGTCGTTCACGCCGTCGGGGATTTTCATGAGCGTTGTATCGGCGTTGGGTACTTGCACGAATTCGGCCTGTCCGCCCTGCAAATTGGTACTGAGTCCGAATGCATTGGAGAGGGCGCATCGACCGATACGAGAGCGACATGCATCGCATGTGCCACATCCGGATCCACCAGCTGCGATGACACGGTCGCCCTTACGGAAGTGGAATACATCGGCGCCAGCTTCAACTACTTCACCGATGAACTCATGACCGACACAGAAGGGGTCAACATCGGCGGAGTAGTCGGTTTTACCGATTTTGTCGCCGTGATAGATGTGCAGGTCGCTTCCGCAAATACTGCATTTCGTGACTTTAAGAATGACCGCGTTCGCGATGGTGAGTTGGGGGTCTGGATATGACTCGAATCGAATATCGCGTGGACCGTGGAACACCAATGCCTTCATGGCACGACTCTATTGCGGCGCCGTGGGTACCCTTGTGTTGTGCCCGAACTCTCCACACTTCTTGCTTTTGGTGCTGCAACCTTGGCGTTGCTCTTTATTCCTGGGCCTGCGGTCATTTATATTTTGAACCGCAGTATCTCTGATGGTCGAGATGTTGCTTTGGCGTCGGTGGCCGGACTTGAAGTCGGCGACGCTATCCAAGCCTTGTTTGCAGCGCTTGGTCTCAGCGCTGTGCTCGCAACTTCAGCATCTCTATTCAACATTGTGAAGTGGGCTGGCGTGGCGTATTTGTTGTACACCGGCGTGCGCACGCTCATGACCGTTCCGTCAGAACTTGGTGCAGATACGTCTCATGTCTCACGGCGGTATGCATTTCGTCAGGGAATTGTGGTGAATGCGCTGAATCCGAAGACGGCGTTGTTTTTTCTCTCAATTTTTCCGCAGTTTGTGAACCCGAACGCCGAACACGCCACGCTGCAGTCGTTGGTACTGGGTGCAGAATTTGTAATTATGGCAACTCTCTTTAATGGTTCTCTCACTTTGGTTGCCAGTGCATTGCGAGATCTGCTGTTGCGCGGTCGTGCCCTTCCGTTTATTCGTCGTTACATTTCGGGCGGAGTATTCATCGCCCTTGGTTTGCTGGCCGCAACAGCTGGCCACGCTTCGGCAACTCAGAAATAGTCGGTCTAATCTGAAATCACTGTCCGTAGCAGTGAGGGGGAATCATGAGCAACGTGCTGAACGAGGCCGAAGAGTTCATTGCTAAGAACTGGGATCCCAACGGCGACCCCGATGCATGGCGTGAATTAGTCATTGATTCAGGATGGGCTGCTTTGAGATGGCCAACTCAATGGTTCGGACGTGGGTTGAACGACGATGATGCTTCTGCCGTCGAAGCGTTGTTTCTCGAGCGTGGCGTTCCCGGGCCAGGTCAAGACAAGACAAACTTGTGGGCGGGCACCATGCTTGCGTACGGCAGCGATGAGTTGAAGAGCCAGTTCATGCGCAAACTGCTTATGGACGAGGTTGCCATGTGTTTGTTGTACAGCGAACCAGGTGCAGGTTCTGACCTTGCTGGTATTCGCACGAGCGCCGTGCGCGATGGCGCCGAGTGGATAGTCAATGGTCAGAAAGTGTGGACATCCGGAGCAAAAGCTGCCGACTACGGGATGTTGATTGCACGCACTGATTGGGATCAACCAAAACATCGTGGCATCACTTTCTTCTGGTTACCGATGAAGCAGGCAGGCGTGGAGGTTCGCCCACTGCGTCAGGCGACAGGTGACGCTCGATTCAATGAGGTGTTCATCACCGAAGCCCGTGTTCCTGATACTCATCGACTTGGTGATCTGAATGCTGGTTGGATGGTGCTGCAGACAGCACTTATGTACGAACGTATTGCAATGGGTGGAGGACGTCGTGGCCCCGCGGTGCGTTCTACCCGAGGTGCTACCGCAGCAGCACACGGATCAATTCCGATGGCCGACACATCTCTCATTTCATTGGCGAAGAAGATGGGAAAGCAGAGCGACCATCACTTCCGTCAGGAACTCATGAAGTTGTATTGCCGCCGTATGACAAACGAATGGAATGGTGAACGTGCGCGTGCGGCGGCCGAAGCTGGCAGTGCATCGCCCTTAGCGTCGCTCGGCAAACTAAATATGGCTGAGATTTTGCATTATGCGGCCCGTATTCAGGGACATCTTCTTGGAATGAATGCCACGTTGTTGGGTGAAGAAGATTCCGTGGAATATGCGCATAACTATTCGCAACTCAATGCCTACTTCTTTTCCATTGGGGGCGGCACTGATCAGATTCAGCGCAACATCATCGGTGAACGAGTACTGGGGTTGCCAAAAGAACCAGAGACAGACAAAGACATCGCATTCCGCGATGTGCCTGCTCGCGGTTGATGATTAGTCGCGCGCCATTGTGGCGCGACTGCTGCCATGGAAATCGAGCACTTGGTCTTCGCTCAGGTCAACCACCACTTTTGTGAGTTCTCCGGTGAAGGCGAAAGGTGACTCGTAGAAGCTCACCGGTGTTCCGCGATCAAGTCCGATGTCAAGGCCGGACCATGAAATAAGAATCCAGAATATGTTTTCTGTGGTCATTTCTCCCACGATGACATCGTCAATGAACATTGTGAGAGTGCCATGGTTCCCATCTCGTTTCATGCGTACGCCTACTTGGTGAGCGCCAGCGGGTACTTTGCGATCTGACTTCAACATCTGGTGCGTGCCGCCAACGTTGAGGTCGTGTTCGAGATATCCGTCGCGAATGAAAAGGCTGTAACCAGTGGTGAGGTCGCCGTGCGAGATAAGAACTCCTTCGCATCCTTGTTCTGGCACGTTGATGTGGGCCGTAATGCTGTACGAGCGACTACGAAGGTCTGGCGCAACATCAGAAGGTAGGTGACCCATACCCTTCCAGAAGGTGAAGTTGGTGCGCTCTCCGGTATGTCGTTCGGCATTCTCAGCAAATCGTGGAGCGAATCGATCGTCGAGTGGGAGAACCTTATGTTTGTCGGCTTCTTTCCACCAGAGATCGATGAGTTCATTCAGTTTTTCTGGCTGCGATTCCGCGAGGTCGTGACACTCATTGAAATCTTCTGCCAAGTGGTACAACTCCCACTTGTCGTCTTCAAACTGGGTTCCCATTTGGTGGTAGGCAACTGCTTTCCACCCGTCAGCGACAATGCCTCTGTGGCCGAACATCTCAAAATACTGTGGTCCTCGATGCACCGTTGCTGAAGGGTCGGTTAACAGGGGTGCAAATGAAGTTCCTTCAATGGGCATTTGCGCAATGCCATTGACGTGGTCAGGAAGTTCAAGGCCCAATGCTTCAAGAAGTGTGGGGGCAACATCGACTGCGTGGCAGAAGTTGTGGCGAAGCCCACCGACATCGGTAATTCTTCCGGGCCAACTAATAACGAATGGATCGCGAATTCCGCCGCTGTGGGTGTTTTGCTTGTACCGCTTAAGTGGGGTGTTGGACGCCATTGCCCAACCCCACGGGAAGTTGCTATGTGTATCGGGTCCACCCAAGGTGTTGATCTTGGCCAACTTCTCTTCCATGGTCTCGGCGACCAAGTTGTATGGCGCCATTGCGTTGACAAAACCGAATGCTCCGCCTTCTTGGCTGGCACCGTTGTCGCTCATCACCATGATGATGGTGTTGTCAAGTTGACCTGAGTTGCGCAGTTGATTGATGACGCGCGCCAAGTGATCGTCAAAGTGTTCCAACATGGCCGCATACGCCGCCATCAAACGAATGAACAATGGTTTTTGCTCTGCAGGAATGTTCTCCCATGGAAAAACAAAATCGTTTCGCGGAGGAAGTTCGGTGCCTTCTGGGACTAATCCGAGCTTGATTTGGTTGGCGAGTCGACGTTCGCGACATGCGTCCCAACCATCTTGGAAATATGTCTCACAACGGTCAATGTATTCAATCGGAGCCTGATGAGGCGCGTGACATGCACCGGGTGCAAGCAACATGAAGAAAGGGTTATCGGGTGCACCGGCAGTGTGTTCTGCCAAATATGTGATGGCGTTATCGCACAGGTCTTCGGTGAGGTGATAGCCAGTCCAATATGTGCCTGGAGCAGTGACGTGTGTGTTGTCACGCACCACTTCAGGGCTGAATTGATCGGTCTCTGCGTCGAGGAATCCGTAGAAACGATCAAAGCCGCGCGCTAGTGGCCAACCATCGAATGGTCCGGTGGGGCCAGTCTCAGTGAGAGGAGTGACATGCCATTTACCCACCATGTAATTGCGGTATCCGTGCGGCCGCAGAATCTCACCAAGCGTTCCAGCCTCCTTCGCAATCTTTCCGCGGTAGCCGGGGTAGCCGCTGTCAAAGTTGGCCAAACAACCCACGCCGACTGAGTGGTGATTACGCCCTGTGATGAGAGCGGCGCGTGTGGTGGAGCACATGGCCGTTGTATGAAAGCCTGAGAATCGAAGACCATTGTTGGCGATGGAATCGATGGTGGGGGTTTTGATCTCGGAGCCGTAACACCCGAAGTCAGCGAACCCCACATCATCGAGAAGAACGATGAGAATGTTGGGCTTTCCCTTGCCGTTGTTGTGTTCGGGCCAGTGGGGAGTGGATTCCGAAATCGTTCGTGCGATGGTTCCGGGAAATCCTGCTGGAGTAGTGGGTTGAAACGACATTCTTGCCTCCAAATGTGCTTGCGCAATCGTACTTGTGAAGTACCGACAGGCTGATAATGCGATGCGTTCGGGAACGTTATGTTGCGAGTTTGTTTCGTGGTGGTCAGGGTGTTCTGAGGCTCCATACACTCGCCATCAGCATGAAAAACGAGACATCGCCCGATGACCTAGAGGAATATCCAAAGGTCCTCTTTCATGTGATTCATCGCTCGTACCCCGAATGGCTCGGTACTCGAGTTGCCCAATTGGCTAACGGGAAAGTGCCCGCCGCTGAGATAGGTAACACTGTTCATCAGTGCCTTCGTACTTTGGATTCGCAACTTCTCGACTTGTTGGCCACCGACGTAGACGCTCAACGTTCGAATCCTTTGCACGTCATTCGTTTGTCCACCGTGGGCGCCAACACGCTTCTTCAGACGTACGAAGTTGAAACTCCACTGCGTGACCAGTTTGAAATCGAGGCTATGCCTCACGACATTTACGCGATAGGTCCATTGACGTGGAAGGATCTCGGCGACGAAGTGCATGATGCTGGAATTGCCTGGGGTGCATGGAAAGCTGCGACTGTTCTGACACGCCGACGCAATGAAGGAAAGCTGCAGTAATGAGCGCCCGCGTTGAGATCATCAACAACCAATCGCTGCGCGGAATTGATGCCTGCTTTGCGCTCGCGGATGCAACTGACGAGTGGTTGCAACAGACATTTGACGAGGCAGTGCAGGGCGAGAAGAAGGCCGGAGACATCGCCCTCATTGCCGTTGGTGGATATGGCCGCCGTGAGTTAGCGCCAGAGAGCGACCTTGACGTATTACTCGTACACAACGGCGTAAAGAACATTGGCGATATCGCATCTCGTATCTGGTATCCCATTTGGGATGCAAAAGTAAAACTTGGTCACGCTGTTCGTACACCCAAAGAAACCGCAAACATGTGCGCGACCGATTTGGATACTGCTACTGCGTTGCTCACCGCGCGCGTCATCGCCGGCAATGAAAAATTGGGTCATGAAGTCATCGCTGAAGGACTTGAGAGTTGGAAAAAGCGCGGTCGAGATTGGCTTGTTGAACTTCATGCGCGCACCATCGAGCGTTATGCAAAAGACGGTGAAGTCGCATTTCTTTTGGAGCCAAACCTCAAAGAAGGGTGGGGAGGGCTTCGCGATATTCATGCACTGCAATGGGCACAACTCGCTGGACTTCGATTGTCGTTCGAAGATCAAACTCTTTTGCAGCGTGCCAATGAAGTGTTATTGAACGTCCGTGTGTCGCTTCATCGACATTCGAAGAGACCAACTGAGATATTGCGGTTGGAAGATCAGGCTCCTGTAGCCGAAATGTCCGGATTTGAATCTGACGATGCGCTCATGGCCGCGGTCGCTGAACTTGGCCGTCGTGTGGCGTGGATTGCTGATGAGGCGTGGGCTCAACTAGATCCGCCGGGAAATCGGTCGTCAACTCCGCAGCCAATGGCGCCAGGAGTACTGCTACTCAATGGTGAAGTCCACCTCGATGATTCCGTTGATATTGCTGAGGACCCCACGTTGCTATTACGCGTCGCGACAATTGCGGCTCGTCTTCGCGCACGAATCAACAGAGATTCCCTTGATCGCCTCGGTACTCAATCTCCCATCTGGCCAAATCCTTGGCCCGCCGGTGCAAGTGATGATCTCATTGCGTTGTTGTTAGAGGGCGAGGCCGCGATACCGGTCTTGGAAGCGCTTGATCAGCGCAACTTGCTGGTGCGGGTACTGCCAGAATGGGCGCCCGTTCGAAGTAAACCACAGCGCAATGCATTTCATCGCTATACGGTCGACAGGCATTTGTGGCAGACGGTGGCGAATGCGGCAACCATGGTTGATCGAGTATCCCGTCCTGACCTTTTAATGTTGGGCGCACTGTTTCACGACATTGGAAAGGGTTACCCCGGAGATCACACCGATGTCGGAGTGGAGAAGTTTGCTGAGATTGCACAGCGCATGGGTCTGTCTGATTCCGACGCCGCAATGGTGACGCTCATGATTGCCCAACATTTATTACTTGCTGATACGGCAACTCGGCGAGATCTTTCCGACGATGCAACCATCACCATGGTTGCTGAAAAAGTGAAGTCGGTAACCGCACTCGATTTGTTGCACGCTCTGACGGAATCAGATTCTTTGGCAACTGGCCCTTCGGCATGGAGCCCGTGGAAGGCCGAACTTATTGATCTATTGGTCGATCGTGTTCGACATGTCATCGGTGGCGGTGATGTTCATGAAGTCATGTGGCGACTGTTCCCTGATGCCGAGGTTCTTGAGTTGATGGCCACTGGTTCTTTTGCGACTCGCACTGAACCCGATCGCATCACCGTTGTCAGCCCTGACCGGCCCGGAACGTTCAGCAAGGTTGCTGGTGTTCTTGCGTTGCATGGTCTGGACGTGTTGGGGGCCGAAGCTCACTCAGATGAACAAGGGATGGCCGCGTCAGAGTTTCGTGTGACAAATGCGCATGGTGACATTGATTGGACACCCATCATCAACAACTTGCAACTTGCGCTGTCTGGACGTCTTGCATTGGACTCGAGATTGGCCGACAGAGCAGCTACCGCTCGTCCGCGGCGTGCGTTATCAGCGGAGAAGCCTCTACCTCCATCGGTTCGTTTTGACGACACCGCTTCATCGAATGCAACATTCTTGGAAGTGCGCGCACCCGACATGGTGGGAGTGCTGCACAAGATTACGAAAGCAATCGCTGACCTTGGTCTAGACATTCGTCATGCGCGGGTGCTAACACTCGGTCACGAAGTAGTGGACTCCTTCTATGTGCGCCAACAAGATGGCAATCAAATCGACGACGATTCGTACAAGAAAGAAGTAAGCCGCGCGATTCTCTATGTGCTTGGGGAAACTCCTCGTTGACGGTCGCACTATGGTGGGTGTGTGAGCGATGCACAGCCAACAGACTTCACCCGTGACCTCATTCGATGGAGCGAAACCCTTGCGGCGATTGCCCGAACAGGCATGGGGTTCACCCAGAGCCTGTACGAAAAGGAGCGATACGAAGAAGTTCTGAAAGTTGCGGCTGATATTAAAGCTGCAACAGACGAAGCGTTAGAGATTCGTCGAGAACAAGACCATTTCGTTCAGGAATGGATGGAATCTGTTGGCGAAGGTGTACCTGGTTATGTCACCCCGAAAGTCGCGATTGGCTGCATCGTGGGAAATGACGAAGGCCAGATTCTGTTGGTACAACGAAAAGACAGTGGTGTGTGGCTGTATCCCACTGGATGGGCCGATGTCGGATATTCACCCGCTGAAGTTGCAATGAAAGAGGTGGAGGAAGAAACCGGAATCCATGCCGAACCTTTGCAACTACTTGGTGTGGTCGATGGCATGCGAATGGGCTTCTCGCGTTTTGGCATGTACATGTTGTTGTTCCATATGAAAGCAACCGGCGGAACTTTGCAGGGTCATCCCCTAGAAACAGGGGATGTTGGTTGGTTTGGACGAGATGAATTGCCAACTCCTACCGCCGGTGCTCAGTGGTGGGGAGACATGGCGTTCGCTGCCATTGATGGAGTCACCACGCCAGCAACTTTTGATGCGCCACGCGAAAAGATGTGGCGTGACGAAAAGAAGTAACGACTAGTTGTCTTGATCACGCAAGAACTGTTCGACCTCGTCGACCAGCGCGTGTGATTCTTCTTCGATGTCTTCTTCTGACTCAAAGTCGAACTGCAATTGATGAGGATCATCGATGCCAAATGCATCGTCGCCCAATGCTTCTAGGCGTTCAACATATTCTCGAAGATCTTCATCTTCATCGATCATTTCTTCCACTTTGTTGTCGTACGCGACAACTTGATTGTGCAGGGCACCCAAGGGGACAGGGGTCCCGATAATTTCACCGGCGCGAGCGATAAGTGCGCTAGCTGCCTTTGGCGAAGGAATTTGAGAAGCTATGGCGGGGCAAGCAGCCCACAACGACGCCGATGGAATGGACGAGTGATTGCAGGCATCGTGCAACACGCTGATGATGCCAGTGGGGCCCTCGTATCGCGAACGCTGAAGGTCGAAACGTTCGATCATTGTGTCGTCGTTTGCTGTGCCCATTACCTGTACATCGGACCGATGAGAGACGTCGGCGAGAAGTGCGCCAAGAGTGAGAACCATGCTGGCCTCAAATCGAGCTGCCACAGCGATGATTTGCTCTGTGAACAATCGCCATTTCAGACTTGGCTCTGGTCCGAGGATGAGAATGACATCGGCACCAGGTGTGCTGGCGTGCCACAGCGACACTTTTGGCCACACGATGCTTCGTTGCGATGCACTATTTAGGCGCACGGACGGACGAATGGTGGCAAAGTCGGTGAACTCTTCAGGATCAATTTCGGCCAGTGGTTCGGCGTGCCACGCGTCAACAAGTGTGCGAATCGCAGTGCTCGCTGCATCGGCCGCATCGTTCCAGCCACTGAAAGCGGCGATGACCGTTGGGTTGTGCAACCGTGGTTCGGAAAGCCAGCGAACGTGATCTGAAGCCGTCATTACGACAAAAATCTATCGCCCAAAATGGTCACTTCTGAACGAACTTTCCATTTGCCGATGCGATGGGGAAGTGGCCGATTTTCTTCAATTTCCCGAGGTTTTTCCTATAAATGTGGCAAGGTGGACGACATGACAGTCGTTGTTGAGAAGGCTTCCAGTGTTACTTCAGAACTCGTATCCGCCTTTGAGCTGCTGATTCCCCAACTGTCATCGTCGAACCCGCCTCCAAGCGCATCACAACTTGAGGACATTGTCACGTCTGAATCGAGTGTCTTGTTTATTGCGCGAGTTAATGGGGCCATTGTTGGTTCACTCACTCTTGCAACATTTCGAATTCCCACGGGCGTGCGTGCATGGATTGAAGACGTTGTTGTCGACAACGAAGCGCGTGGGCACGGTGTGGGAGAGGCTCTGAACAAGGCGGCTTTAGATGAAGCGCGCGCACGGGGTGCCATCACCGTTGAACTCACTTCACGGCCCAGTCGTGAAGCAGCGAACCGCTTGTATCAGCGCCTTGGTTTCGTGGCTCGAGATACGAACGTGTATCGCTTTACCTTGTGAATCACGAGGAAATTTATGAGCAACCATGTCATAACGATTTTCAGAAATCGGCTTCGTCAAGAAAATGTGGCGGAGTATTCAAAGACGGCCGACGAAATGTCTGCTCTCGCCCAAGGAATGCCCGGTTACCTAGATAGCAAGACCTTTTCGTCGCCAGATGGGGAACGAGTCACCATCGTCACGTTTGCAGACATCGAATCGCATAATGCATGGCGCGACCATCCGGAACATCAACGAGCCCAACGAGAGGGCATTGCTTCGTACTATTCCGAATATTCCATCCAGGTGGGAAACGTTACGTACGAAAATCGGTTCGTTTCTGGGGAACAGTCATGAGCAAGGGCCACAATTCACCGGTACCACATTTACGAATTGGAAATGCCGACGACGCTGCAGAAATGGAACGTGTCGCTATTGCTGCCGTCGGAGAGTCAGGATATTCGCCCGAACAAATTGACGTGTGGCTGCAGGCCATGACCGAGGATCGAATGCGCGACGTATGCGCAACCTCATTTGTGATGATTGCAGAAATGAACAATGAAGTGGCTGGTTTCGCAACGCTGATAGAACGAGGAGAAACTGCGGGCGAACTTGACCTGTGGTACGTATCTCCAGATTTCAAGAAGCGTGGCGTTGGGAAATTATTGGTTCGGTCGATAGAGGACAGGGTTCGCCAACTTGATATGACCGCGTTATGGGTAGACGCATCCGAACCCGCCGTTCATCGTCTTGAGCAACTTGGTTATCGAATGCACGATCGCTACAAAAAGCATCGTGATGGTGTTGTCTTTAACAACACTTGGATGATGAAGCGTTTCGCCTAATTCACTTTCGCCAAGGAGTACACGCGCTGCGCTGTGCCAGAGAAGAGAGCAGTTCGTTCGGTAGATGAATATTGTGCAGTTACTTTCTTCATGGCGTTCCAATACACGTGATAGCTCAGCGAGTACCTGTCAATTGGGAAATTGGACTCCAACATGCATCGTTCGGGACCAAACGTATCGATGATGTACGTATAAAACTTTCCGAGACGAGCAACGTATTCATCCGATGTAGGGGGTCGCTCTGCCTCGTGCCACCCAATTCCGTTGTCAGGCATGGCAATTCCGCCCACTTTGGCCACAGTGTTGGCACACGCCGCAATCGCTGAGATGTCGTTCTTCCATTGTTCGAATATGCGATCTTCTTGGCCGGCAAAATGATGTGCAAGAAGGGGAGTGCCAAAGTGATCAAGAACCATGGTTGTTTCGGGAACTGCACGCGCGAGTTCTAAGAATTCAATGTTTTGGTAGTGGTAATGCCACGAGTCGTATGTGAGTCCACGCTCGCCTAAGCGACGAACCCCATTTTGAAATTCTGGGTCTTTATATAAGTCTTTTGGTGCGCGACCAGGAATTCGTAGTCCTTCAGGGAAATCTGCGCGCGACAAAGCATGGCGAATTCCGCGGAATAAACCACCTCCCGCTTCAATGTGTGCATCGAGCAGGTCGTCGCGGTGTGCGAGACGGAGGTCGATATGCCCAACAATTCCAGAAATGAGATGTTGAGGATCTTCTTGTGACACTTTGGCCACAAATGCTGTTTCAGTAACCGGAGCGAAGTCGTCACCTTTTGTTCGGTCGTACGCTGCACCGCATTCCATGAAAACTGTCTGCACAATGTTGTGCCCCGATTGAACATCGCCACGAAGCTCGTCCATTCCGTACTGAAGCGCACCACCTTCTGGCCATAAATGATGGTGAGGATCAACAATGGGCAAGAGGGGCTCAATAATTGGCTCTGACACCTGATTGAGCCACTCTTGTGATCCTGGAATGTGTTCAGACATGCGGGTCTCCTTTGGGTCTGTCTATCACTTTATGAACATGGAAAGACCCGACCAGCAGGGGGACTAGTCGGGTCTTTCGTATGTGATGTCTCGCATGTAGCGGTGTAATGAGTGTCTCCTGCAAACACAAGAACCAGGTAAGAAAACTATGTGTGTTTTGTAAGAAGTCTTCCTATCGTGTGCCTATGGCACGACAGCAAGCACGAGTCACATTCACGGCCGACGTAGAAGTGCCCCTCACCCCTCAAGAGGCTTGGAATCGATTAACCGATTGGCCAAGTCACAGTAAGTGGATTCCCATGACACGAATTGAAGTGGACAGAAATGATCCCGCTCGATTTGTTGCTTGGAGTGGAATTCGCCCATTAGTTCTCGAAGACCGTATGCATCAGTTGTCCGGTGAGTTCAACGGCAACACTGGCTCAAGCATTGTGGCAAAACTCGGACCCATCTTGGTGGGCGAAGCTGAGTTCTCAGTTCGACCAGGCAAAGACAGCAACCACACCATGGTGACCTGGCGGGAAGACGTAGCCGTGAAGTGGCTTCCTCGTTTCCTTGCGCCTATCACCGCGCTGGTCAGCAAGAAAATGTTTGCAAACGGCGTGAAGAAAATGGCGAAGTACTGAAACTTTTTTTGATCAACCCTTTGGGGTTGCAATGAGTACGGGAATGACTCGGTCGGTCTGCGCTTTGTAATCGTTATACGTCGGAAATGCCTCGGCTGAGCGATTCCACCAGGTGGTGTACTCGTCGCCCTTCACTTCACGAACTGTAAACGGAAGTGCCTCGGGACCATCTTGTATCAGCACCTCAGTGGGGTGTGCGAGCAAGTTGTGATACCACTCTGGATTAACTGGCGTGCCTCCCCGTGAAGCGACAAGTGCGTATTCTCCATTGTGTTCAACACGCATGAGTGCAATCTTGCGTACATTTCCGGTCTTTGCTCCACGCATAGTGACGATGATGACGGGCATCCCGGTGTCGCGAAGCGTGTTGCCTTCTTTGCCGCCAGTGCGCTCGTACAGTTCTACTTGGCTGCTCACCCATTCTGATGCGCTGGGGACGTATGTACCTTCAAGTGTTGCCATACATAGAAGTTACGCAATTATTTCGTCGGTCCCACTGACATGGGTGATGTTTAACGTTGAATAAAGAGGCCGTCGAATTTTTCGAGGTCATCTCGGTCAAGTTGCCACAATTGCACCGCAGCATGGACGCCTTCACTAGCAGCGTTGCCATGAATGTTGGCCCAACCCAATAGCTCTCGGGCGCGTGCAGGTAAATGTCGCGCAACATCTTCGGTAATCGATTGAGGTACTGCCTCTTCTGGAGTTAGCCATCCCAACAAGAAGCCAATGTAGAGAGCTTTTCGGACACGATTAACGGTGGTGTTGGCTCCGCCTCCATGTATCAAACTGCCCAAGTAAATAAGTGCGTCGCCCGGTTGCATCTCTACTGGTACCGCATCTGATGGGTTGTATGAAGTGGATTCATTGCCGTGAGTGAGATGCGTACGCGGAATCACCATTGTGGCGCCAACCTCTGCGTCATAATCACCAAGGGCGACCAAAGCAGATACTTGTAGATCAATGCCCAATGACGCAGCTTGAGACCAATTGACATCGTCACGGTGCAGCACCTGGGCAGAATTGCCGGGACCAATGAATATTGTTTCGGCTTGGCTCATCCAATAATTACCGCAATTGGGCAGCAGTAACTCGTCTGCAATATTTTCTAAGACATCGTTGAGCAATACGGTCTCAACAAAGGCAGTACTTTTTGCCGCAAGGCCTTGAATTCGTTTTGTATTTCCACCGTAGAACGCAGTGTCTGAATCATCGTGATGGAACCCAGGCGAACGTCGAGAAACATATGGGTCGAGTTGTGCATCAATTGAGTTCACCTCATCGCCTTTTAGCAACTGCCGCACCACAATTCCACCATCTTCACGAATTGCATTGCAAAGAACAGATGGTGGTGTGTCAGCATCAAATCGTTGAAGCGAGGATGATGCGGATGAAGTCATATCAATAAAAATTCGGAATAAATCGCAACTCGTAGGAATCAGTTGGATGTTGTAATCATCCAGCGAATGCCAAAACGATCAAGGCACACGCTCCAATATGCACCCCACGGCATCTGCGTGGGCGGCACACATTCAGTGGAACCTTGCGACAATGCCGCATACAGACGATCGACGTCTTCTTTGGTATCAGGCTCCAGTGAAATGGTGGTGTTATTGCCCACGGTGACGGTACGTCCTGTGGATTCAAGCGCGTCTGTTGCCATGAGAATGTGGCCGCCCAAGATTGGCAGTGCAATGTTCATGATGCAGTTCATGTCGGCAGCGGACATACCTGGTGCGTGCGCCTCTGCGGGTAAGTCGCTGAAGCGCATGATGGGGCCCTCGAACTCCGTGCCAAAGACTTGCTTGTAGAAATTGAACGCCTCTTCGGTGGTACCAGGAAAATTGAGATATGTACTTACGCGTGCCATAGGTGTGACACGCTACTGCCGCAATGAGTGCCCATACATTCACTGCCGCATTCGTACCGAATCGGGCATAGAGAACGTGACAGCCGTGCGGCCTGGTTCGCGCACTCGTAACCCACGTGAGGCGCCAATGATTTCAAGCTTCCATCCGCCTTCATGCACGCACCGATGGTGGTGGGCGCATAGTGGAATGAGGTTTTTGAGATCTGTGTTGCCGCCCATAGTCCAATACTCGATGTGATGTGGTTGGCACTGGGCGACAGGGACATGGCAATTAGGCATTGCGCACGAGGTGTACATGGCTTCAAGAGCACGACGCTGATGACGCGACGCGAGACGTGTGCTGCGGCCGAGATCTAGTACCACCCCGTTTGAGTCAAAAACAATCGGAATAATCTTTGCCTCACATGCCATTCGCCGCACAGTTTCAACCGGAAGGTCAACATTTGCGCCCGTGTGAAGGACGGAGTGTTTATGTAGTCCGCGTTGCAAAGTTTCGAGGTCGACAATGACGCTTACTTCGGCACGCGATGCCCCTGAATGCAACGTGGTGACGCCATCTGGCGCATCGTCGACTAGTGCACACAAGCTCAGTGCCCGAAGATGATCGAGTGAGCGAACTTCTCCGTCGACTGTGTATCCGCGGAACAACTTTTCGACAGTGTTTTGCAGGCGACCGATGATGCGAAGTCCGCGCTCGGGATCAAACTCGCCACGAACACACACCATGCCTGAATCACGGTCGACCCAATGACGCAAATATGTGCGCTTGCGCTGACGCTCGAGAACTGCGAGGCCCTCATCATCATGCAATTGTCGAACTGCGTGGCGAACAGCACGGGCAAAATTGTCGGGAGTGGAATGTGATGCAACCATATTCATCCATTCACCTCGCTCAGCCACCTGCGCACGTTCATGATCTTCAAGTTGAGAAAATGCTGAAGTAACAGCATCGACATGTGCCACAGACACATCGCCATTAAATAACGCTTCTTCTAATTGCGGAACCAAGTTCAAAGTGTCAACGCGCGACAACATTCGCCGAGTTTCTGCACGCGTCGCTCCGTGCGTGGACGACAAAATATCTGTAGGCGAGACCGCTGAAGAATGCAGAGATAATTGCTGCAATCGTCGAGTCAGCGTCAGTCGTGACGTTTCTATCCATGCAGAAAATGATGCGAGTTCATCAAGCGCCTGGCGAACAGATTCAGACGTGAGTTGCGATACGTCGCAATTGCTCAACCGACTGATGGACTCACATACGCCTTCGGGGGCAATCGGTAATTGGCCCATACTCCTCCGATGTGAAAGGAATGACTGGGCTTTCTGCAAGCCGATTGGTGAACCGTGATTATCACTTCACACTGATGTACACCCTACAAATTCGGTGTGTCACCCAATTTTCGTCGGACCTAATGTCCGCCTTCCATCGCATCAGACAGACCAGCTCTGCCACGCAGTTCTTTCTCCGGCAGCAAAACTGCCAGAACAAATGCCACAACTGCCACAGCGGCGCACAGGTAATAAATAGTGCTGACGCCCATGGCAATGCTGTCGACAACCGCTTGTTTTTGAAGAGGTGGAAGTTTCTGAATGTCCTGTGGAGAACGAATAATGCTTGCCGCCTTATCTGCAGCGATCCCTGTTCGCTTCGGAATCTCGGAACGAATGGTGGAGTTCAAGATGGTTCCGAAAATTGCCAAGCTGATGGAACCGCCAAGCGAACGAAAGAACATCACAGTTGCAGTGGTGACACCAAGGTCGTGGAACTCGACGGCGTTCTGGCTTGCAATGGAAGTGGTGGTGAAAATTGAAGCCGTGCCGAATCCCATGATGATCATGGGAACTACCAACACGATGTACTTGGTGCTGCCATCAATTTGGGCAACACATAAAAGTCCAATGCAACTCAATACTGCGCCAATCATGGGGAAACGCTTGTACTTGCCCGACTTTGCAATAAGTCGGCCAATTCCGAAAGTCGCTGCTGTAACACCAAGCATCTGGGGTGCCGAACGCAGTCCACTTTCGGTCGGTGATACGAACAATGAGTCTTGGAAGTACAAGGACAAAAATGTTCCCGCGCCGTATGTGGAAACACTGGCGCAGAATCCCAGCAATGCGCTGCCACGCACAATGGAATTAGAAAACAATCGCAACGGAATCATTGGTTCTGCAACGCGTTGCTCAACATAAATGAATGCTGCAAGCCCAACACAAGCTGCAGCAAACAAAAGCAACACATTTTGCTGAGTCCAGCCTTTACGTCCGAATTCAAGAGCAATCATCAAACATCCAATTGTCGCGCTCAGCAATCCGGCACCGACAAAGTCGATACGAGCATCCTTGCGCTTGAACGGTAGGCGAAGTGCGTTGTGACATACCGCGATCACCAAAATGATGAACGGAATGTTGAAGTAGAAGATCCACTCCCAAGAAAAATGGTCGATGATGAAGCCACCTACGAGTGGTCCCAAAAGAGAAGAACCAACAAAGGAGAGTGTGAAGTAGCCGACATATCGTCCTCGTTCACGTGGCGGAATGACATCGCCCAAGACTGCAAATGCCAGTGCTTGTACACCGCCGCCTCCCATACCTTGCAAGGCTCGTGCAGCAATGAGTTGACCGATTGACTGAGCCGAACCACACGCAATACAGCCGATGAGGAAGACCACCATTGTTGTTTGGAAGATGAGTCGCCGACCGTAGATGTCGGACAACTTTCCGAGTATGGGTGTAGAGATTGCAGATGTGACGATGTACGCCGTTCCCACCCACGAGTAACTCTCAAAGGCGTGAAATTCGCCAATGATCTTGGGAAGAGCGGTGGAGATGATGGAAGTCTCGAGCGAGGCCAACATCACCGCCATCATGAGCGCGCCCAGCACCAACGTGAGGCGCGACTTCGTAAACCCTGGAACACCTGATTCAGTTGCCATGGGCGCCACCGTAGTCGTTTGTTGTAGTCAGCAACTAGGTGGAGAAACCCATGTTCTACGCTGAATTAATGACCAACGAATACTTGCGCCCCGCTGGGAAGGGGACCCATCGATGCTGGTGGCCAGGCGATGACGCGCAATACGTTGCGTATCACGACAAAGAATGGGGCAGACCAGTTCTTGACGACACTGCTTTGTACGAGAAGTTATGCCTCGAAGGATTTCAATCAGGGTTGGCGTGGATCACGGTGCTTCGCAAGCGAGAGAATTTTCGTGAGGCTTTCGCGCAGTTCGACCTAGACACTGTGGCGCGATTTACAGAGAGAGATATTCAGCGCTTGCTGCAAAATTCCGGCATCATTCGCCATCGAGGGAAAATTGAAGCAACTATCAACAATGCAGCGCGCGCGTTGGAGTTGCTCGAGGAAACAGGGTCACTCTCTCGCTACATCTGGAAGTATGCACCCGATATTCCGTACGGACGAGATGGGATCAGTGATCATCCCATGGGTTTTGTTTCAACGTCCCCATCATCTGTCGCGCTCTCGAAAGACCTAAAAAAGCGTGGGTGGAAATTCGTCGGCCCGACAACGGTGTATTCATTTATGCAATCAATGGGTCTAGTGAATGATCACGTTGAGGGTTGCCTCGTTCGAGACGCATGTGAAAAGGCTCGAGTTGCTGCGCGTAAGAAAATGAATTAATCGCGCGGGTGCAACAACACCTCGGCGTTTTGGCGAACTTGCCAATCATTGTCTTGCAATGCATGTTGAAGAGCTGCGTCAACCTGTTCGCCTTCAAATGGAGCCAATGCAAGGACAGCGCGACGTCGAACTGCTGGTTTGTCGCTACAAGCGGCGAGAATCGCCTGCAGTCCGCGTTCATCGCCGAGCGAACCTAACGCCGCGGCACACGCTTCTCGAACCACAGGCTCTGAATGTGAGGTGGTGTTGGCAATGAGTGCATCTATTTGTGCATCAGAAATTGGCGAACGCTCGCCCAAACTCCATGCGGTCATCTCTGCAACGAACACGTCGTCATCTTGGATCAAATGGACAATTTCAACATTGGGAAATTCTGAAGCAAGTTCAACTGCGCAACGACGTACGCGTGGATCCACGTCTGACAGCGCAACTGAAATGTCGGCATCGGATAGAGATTGCATGCGGTGAAGGGCATGAAGTGCGGACACTCGGAGCAATGCATCGGTGGAAGTGAGCGCCTCGCGAGCAACTGGTTCGTTGCGGGTGAACCCGGCCTCAATGACGAGGTATCGGTGTTGTGACGACACGGTTACGACCGCAAGAGTCCGCCAACGGCTTCAAGCACGATGGCAAAGGCAAAACCGATGAGGGATGCCACTAATGCACCGAGAACAATGGCCCCACCTGTCAATTGGAGTGCAGCGCGACGACGCTGATTTCGATCGGGCTCGCGATACAACGCGGTGGATTTATTATCGACCCGCACAGGAATAGGACGCCGCGGCGTGGCAGGCTTCATACGGTCAATTGCTGCAAGTGCCACCAGCGCAAGCACAATTGCCCATACAGCCCGAACAGCGACACCCGTTGCCGACATCGACACCATTGACACAAACGAAACATCCGCAAACATGACTGACGACAGCGTACACACCACACCTCGGCGCACATCGTCGCGCGAGCGAACTCTTTATGTGGCGCTTCCGTTGTTGACATTGTCATGGATTGTTTTGTTGAGCATCCTTGTTATGTCGCTTGTTCGAATTCAACGGTACGAACTAGCACCGGGGGCAGCATCACGGGTCGCTCCACGCATCGCATTTTCAGTCGAAAAAGGCGAGAAGTCACCGCAGCGATACCGCACCACCAACAGCATCCGATTTGTAACGGCGCAAACGGGAAAGTTGTCAGTGCTCGACGCATTAATTGCCTGGATCGAACCTCATGTGGTGGTCGATACGTACACCGAACACTTCGGCACACAAACACCGAGTTCCGTACAGCGACTGGGCTATCAGGCCATGTACAGCGCTAAGCAAATTGCCGAATACGTAGCTCTGAAAAAGCTTGGAAAACCGGCATCAATTAGTGAAGGCGTAGCTCTCGTTGAACAACTGGTGTGTACTGAAAATGCATCGGCCTTGTCGGCATGCAACGTGCTGCATGTGGGGGAGACCATTGCAGCCGTAAATGGAGTTTCTACTCCCACTCTCACTGCCTTGGGACAAGAACTACAGACGCACAAAATCGGCGACAAAGTGACGCTGTCTGTCATTCCCTATTCACCGCAAGGCACAAAAAAGAAGGCTGCAGAAAAACGTGTAGTGCAACTGATGGAAAGTCCCGATGTGAAAGGTAAGGCGATCATCGGATTCACGCCGGCCGACACACGCACGGTGAGCCTTCCTTTTGAAGTAAACATTTCCACCGCCGATATAGGCGGTCCATCTGCGGGTCTTGCCTTTACTCTCGCCCTGCTCGATGAACTCACCCCTGGCAACCTCATGGGAAATACGCAAGTGGCCGCGACGGGCACCATCAACGAATTGGGCCAAGTAGGAGCTATTGGTGCGCTTGAACAGAAGGCGGTTGCGGTAAGAGAAGCTGGTGCCCGCTTGTTTTTGGTGCCGGCTGGCCAAACCAAAGCAGAAGTAGCTCGGGCTCAAAAAGCTGCGGGGAAAAACGTGTCCATCGTGGAGGTCGCAACCCTGGACGACGCCCTCGCTGTGTTGCGAACTCATGGCGGTGGAAGGCTGTAGGAGACCCTCAGCCTGTGGATAATGCCACAAATGGACCCCTGCGGGACCCTACTGTGGAAGCCAAATGGCTATTTCTTTCTCACGTCCCGACCCATCTTCACCCGCAGCGGTGGGTTCAGCGGCGTTCCCCACCAGTCGTCGCGGGTTTGACCAAGGCGAAGTGCGCGACTTCTTGCGCATGGTGGCTGCGGAATTGGCCCGCCTGCAAGAACGCGAACGTTTCCTTGAAAGCGAACTTCGAGGTATGCAAACCCGCGGCATGTCTGCTCCAGGGCGCCTTGATGAGGAAACTGTCACCACCTTGTTGGGTGAAGAGGCAGCGCGGGTGTTGTCAACTGCACGGGATGCAAGTGCACAAATCCGCGAACGCGCCGAAGAGTCAGCCACTCGTTTGGTGAAAGATGCAGCTGAAGATGCTGCACGTATTCGTGAGAACGCAATGGTGGAAGCGGCTCGCATTCATGAAGATGCTCAGCACGATGCGGAGCAAGAGATTGAAATGGCCAAGCAGCAGGGCCGTGACATGGTGAATGAAGCTCGTGAATATCGCGAGAAAGTTTTGTCCGAATTGTCACGTCGCCGTGACGCAGCTCGCGGGCAAATCGAACAATTGCTTCACGGTCGTGATCGTTTGTTGAATGCATTTGAACGTGCTCGTTTGGCAAGTGAAGATGTGTTGAAAGGTCTCACTGATGCGCACGATGAGCCTGAATTCATTGTGGATTTGCAACCAACCACTGGTCCTGTTCCTATCGTGAACCCTGCACACCCTTCAGTGAAGGCATATGACCAGGACGCGCCAGAAGAAGAGTTTGCACCGACACCTGTTCTCGCAGAAGTTGAAACATCATCCACGACTGTTTTTGATTTCGAAGAAGAAGTTGCGATCGAAACTGTTGAAGAAATTATCAACGAAGCAATTGAAGAAATTGTCGAAGAAGTAACCACATCGGTTATTGACATGGAACATCCTGTTCATGTCACGCCCGAAGCAGAAACAGAAATTGTGCAGGAAGAACCTGCAGTTGTTGAAGTCGTAAACGCAGCAGTTGAAGAAGAGCAACAAACAAATGTTGTTTCGCTCTTTGGTCGTTCTCGTAAGGCAACAGATGTCCCCGAGATCGATGAACAAATTGCAACAACAGAAGTTGCGTCTGCACCGGTCGACGAGATCATTAGTGAGGAAGTGCTTGCAGAACTGAAAGCGGAACTCGCCGCTGAAAAGGCAGCCGAACAAGCAGCCAAAGATGCAGAACGTGCATCAAAGAAAGAAGCAGCACCATCAACTGGCGCTGACGATATTTTTGCCAAGCTTCGCGCCTCGTCAACCGCTGCGGTTGCAGCCAAGGCGACCGAAGCGAAACCAGAGACTCCCGTTGAAGCCAAGGCAGACAAGCCTGCCAAGAAGTTTGAGGCCCCCAAGCCAGCAGCTCCGGTGGTGAAGGCTGACCCCAAGAAGTTTGAGGCTCGTGACGAAGCGCTGGCCCCTCTCGTGGCATCTATGTCGCGCAAGCTGAAGCGCGTATTGGCCGACGAGCAGAACGAAGTGCTGCAACACCTTCGCGGAAAGCGCTCGTCATTGGAAATCGATGCCATTTTGGGCACGGTTGAAGAGCAGTCGCAGCGATATGCGGCGTCGGTGACCGAAGAAACCATGGCTGCTGCCAGTGACGGCGCCAAGTCCGTCAAGCATGCAGGGGGCTCTAGTCGTCGTGTCACCCAGAAGGCGATTGGCAGCCACGTTGCCGCCACCATTGCACAGGGACTTGTGGCTGGTTTCCGAGAAGACACCCGTATCGCCATTGGTGAAGCTGAAGGAGACCGAGAGATCCTTACAAGCCTCATGCGTGACGTGTACCGCAAATGGAAACTCGATGACCTTGATAGCCATGTCGATGACATCGCGTGCTCGGCCTACAGCAAGGGCGGGTTCTTGTCTTTGGAGCCAGGCAGCGAAGTCACGTGGATGGTCGATCCGGTCACCAAATGTTGCAGTGAATGTGACGACAACGCCCTGGGTGGGGCTGTGAAGCGTGGTGACAATTTCCCCACGGGACATAATCATCCTCCCGCACATCCTGGATGTCGCTGTCTTGTTGGGCCTAATCAGGACTAGCGTCCTGATGAATGCGTAACGCCTCAGATCTTCCCCCACGCGGACCTGGTGGTCCCACCATCCGCATCCCTAACTTCGGCAAGCCGTCCCGTGGACGCATCATCTTGTCGTCTGTTATCGCCCTGGTGTTGTTGCTGATCTTCAGCGCCAAAGGATTGTCATCGTTCTACGTGAATGTGTTGTGGTTCAACAGCGTTGGCCGCAGCGATGTGTATTGGGGCATCATGCGCAGCAAGATAGAACTTGCGCTCATCTTCACTATCGGTGCGTTCATTGTGCTGTGGGTGAATCTCATGTTGGCCGATCGACTCGCGCCACTCACCTTGCCTAATACGCCCGAAGACCAGGCAATTATTCGCATTCGTGAAGCAACAGCAAAGAGCCGTGGGAAGTTGCGAATTGCATTGGCGTTGCTTCTTGCTGCAATGCTCGGACTACCTGCTTCCGGTGCATGGCAGGACTGGCTCATGTTCCGCAATCGCCAAGCATTTTCTGTTGGAGATCCTCAATTCAAAGCCAACGTTGGGTTCTATGTTTTCCGTTTGCCGTTCGCTCAATTTGTAGTGAATTGGACATTCGGAGCCCTGGTGCTGGTAACGCTGGCCACCATTGCATTTCACTTCATTAACGGAAGCATCCGCCCGCAAGATCGTTTGCAGCGAGTGACTCCGCAAGCGAAAGTACATATCAGTGTTCTTTTGGCGGGCGGCACCTTGTTGCGTGCTGCTGGGTATTGGTTGTCGAAATACGAACTCACAGGCTCAGAACGAGGCGTGGTTCGCGGTGCGTTATATACCGATGTGAACGCACAGTTGCCGGCCATCAACCTCATGATTCTTGTTTCACTTGCTGTTACTGCATTGTTGTTGTGGAACATTCGCCAGCGCGGTTGGCGCATTCCTGCGATGGCAGTTGGTTTGTGGGTAGTGGTAGCAATCGTTGCTGGCACCGTGTATCCCGCAATCATTCAACGTTTTGTGGTGCAGCCAAATGTCTCCACTCGTGAGCTTCCATATATTCAACGCAATATTCGTGCAACAAAGGCGGCCATGGGTATCTCCAAGGTTGATCGCGTTGCCACCACTTTCTCCTCGGTGTCTACTGCCGACGTCACCGCAAACGATGTTGCTTTGCGCGATGTGCGTCAACTCGACCCCGTGCAAATGAAAGATCGTTTTGCACTTGACCAGGGCCTCACTTCGTTCTACACAGTGAACGACCTCGACGTTGACCGTTACGCCATCGATGGACGTATGCAGCAGGTGCTCATTGCATCTCGCGAATTGAACCCGTCTGGTATTCCGAACCGTACGTGGGTGTCTCAACACCTGTTGTACACACACGGTTGCGGAGTTATTGCTGCACCGGCCAGCTTGGCTACCGACGACGGACGTCCCTCGTACGTTGACTTGGGAGTGAAGAAGCCTCAGGTGTATTTCGGAGATGGCCTCAGTGGGTACTCCGTGGTGAACACCGCACAGAAAGAGCAAAAGTGCCCTGGTGCCACGCAAAGTTCGTTCACGGGCAAGGGTGGAATTGTGATCAACAGTTTCACGCGCCGAGTGGCGATGGCTTTGAACTTCGGCGAATTCAATTTGTTCGGTTCCAGTCTCATTACAAATGACTCGCGGATGTTGTTGGTACGCAGCGTGCGCGACAGAGTGGCAAAGATTGCGCCATTCCTTCATCTTGATTCTGACCCGTACCCAGTAGTGGTGAACGGCGACATCAAGTGGGTAGTGGATGCATTCACCACCACAAACAAGTATCCATACGCCGAAACAGCGAACACCTCACAACTCAGTGACAACAGCGGGCTGAATCATTCGTTCAATTATGTGCGCAACAGTGTGAAGGCTGTTGTTGATGCGTACAGCGGTGATGTCACCTTGTATTTGGTTGACACCAAGGACCCCATCGCACGCATGTGGAACGCAGCATTCCCCAACCTGTTCGCGAAGAAGTCCACTATTCCTGCCGAACTTGCTGCGCACTTCCGCTATCCCGAAGATCTGTTCCGCGTGCAAACCAACATGTTTGGTCGTTACCAATTTGATGATGCCACTTTGTTCTTCAACCGCGATGCGGCGTGGAGCGTTGCGCAAGCCCCACCAAGCGAGCCCGAATCATCGAATTCGGCCGGAACAACATCTGCCGCCACGGTTGCCGGTGCAGTAGACAGCATCAACGCAACTGACGCCAATGTTGTTCGATTCAGTCCGTATTACTCCATCTTCCACGCACCAAATGCAAAGACAGACCTTGGTGAGTTCGCCATGGTGCGTCCGTTCGTGCCCTTCTCTGCCGATGACAGCCGTAAGGAATTGCGTTCGTTCATGGTGGTCTCTAGTGATCCAAAAACCTATGGAAAGATCACTATTTACGACGTGAAATCACCATTGCCTCCTGGCCCTGCAACGGTTGCATCGGAGTTCGAAAGTGAGCCAACTATCTCGCAGACAATCACTCCGCTTGACCAACGCGGTTCGCGCGTTACGTACGGCGACTTGCAGATTGTTCCCGTCGGTAAAGGCCTGGTGTACATCCGACCCATGTTCGTGCTTCCCGACGGCAACGATGCAAAGCAAGTGTTCGTTCGTAAAGTGCTCGCTTCGTACAACGGTCAATCAGTGATTGGCGACAGCCTCACCAACGTGATCATGCAATTGTTTCCCGGTTTCAACGTGAACTTAGGTGACCGCGTAGGCGGCAACAACACGCCGACTTCGTCAACTGTTCCTGGTTCACCCACCACAACTGCGCCGGCATTGAACGCAACAACGCCAGCGCAAATGCTGCAACAGGCAGAAACATTGTTCAAAGAAGCAGACGCTGCACTTGCAAAGTCACCGCCCGACTTCAGCACGTACCAAACAAAACTTGCACAAGCGCGCGCCCTGGTGCAGAAGGCTCTTGCTGCAGTGAAGTAACGCGCGGGTTATTTACCGCGTTGTAACAACTGATTCGCCAATGCCGCCAAGTCTTGGCGGAAGGTGATTTCGTA
>CAYSPE010000011.1:30996-37043 GCA_964432845.1 uncultured Bifidobacterium sp. | reverse complement strand
CTCGAGGCGATTCGAGATCACCGATGGAAATTGCATTTTGCAAAATTGAAGAAAGACGTGAACGAGTTGTATGACCTGGGCAATGACATGTCAGAGACGCACAATGTTTTTGATCAACACCCTGAAGTTGTTGCGCGTCTCAGTAAAGCAGCCAATGAATGGCGTGCGGATTTGGGCGATGAACGATTAGGCATTACTGGAAACGGCACACGACCCATTGGCCGTGTGCCGAATCCGAAACCGCTTACCGAATTTGACCCTAACTACCCATATTTCATGGCCGAATACGACCTCGACCACAAGGGTTAGTTATTCCTTCGGCGTCACGTGCTTTGGTTGCAACAGGGATACAACTGCAGCCAACAAAGCAAAAACAATAGCGACGCGCCAACCGTTACGGAATCCGTCAATACCCTTTGAACTGGTTTGAACAGTGACAACAAGCGCAACGCCCACTGCTGCACCAACTTGACGGAAGGTGTTGTTAATGGCACCACCCAACGCAAACTGTTGCTGCGGCAAGCGCAAAACGGTGGAAGCCGACAACGCAGGGAATGTGCTACCGAGTCCCACACCGAGAATGAACATCAACGGCAACCATGGGAACCACGGCGTGGGATTGGTGTGCAACAAAACGGTGGAACCAAAGATGGTGAGTGCAACAACAAGGGGGCCGCCCAACAACAACTTGCGATAACCAATTGTTGCCATCTTCTTGCCGGTGTACATCGACACCAATGCAACGGTGACAGGCGATAGCACCGAGAACCAGCCAGCTTTCGTGGCACTGAATCCCCAGATGGTTCGTTGGAATAACACGTTGTTCAGAATGTTTCCGCTAAACGCAGCTCCGAAAAGAAAGGTGGAAATATTGGCCGCGGTGAAAGTGCGTTCTTTGAACAATGCAGGTGGCAACAACGGATTGTGATGGCTCACTGACCGTTGCACCACACCTAATCCCAGGAGAATGGCTGCTCCGAACAGCACAAGAACTTTTGTATCCGACCAGCCCAGTGCCTGCGCCTCAGAGATGCCGTATACCAATGATGCAACGGCTGCAGTGAACAACACCGCTGCTGTTACGTCGGGTTGAGCAGTATCTAACTTCTCTGACTCGCGCGTCATCTTCACTGCCAAAACAATGGTGAGTGCACAGATGGGAACATTGATCCAAAAAGCACTTCGCCATCCAAATGACGACACCATGAATGCTCCGATGGTAGGACCTGACGCAACACCCAACGCGCCGATGGATCCAGTCCAAGCCACTGCTTGTCCGCGCTTTTCAGCGGGGAATGCAGCCAGCAACAATCCCATGGAAGCCGGCGTCATCATTGCGCCACCGATTCCTTGAATGGCCCGACCTGCAATGAGTAGCGACATGGTGGATGCAAGCGCGCATAGCAAGGAACCAGCGAGGAACAACGATGTGCCGTACAAGAAGAACTTCTTGCGCCCCACTCGGTCGGCCATGCGTCCCGACACCACCAACAGTGATCCGAACAAGATGGAATACGCCGTAACGACCCACGCAATAGTGGCCTTTGAATCTTCAGGGAAACTCTTCCCAATTTCGAAGAACGCAACGTTCACAATGGACATGTCAAGCGCAGAAATATATGACGCAATCGCGCACACGACGAATGTGGACCACGGATTGAATGTTTTCGTTTCTGTCGTATTCATGTGATGTTCCCCCTTGGATGAATGAATATGTGAGACCTTTTCGTGTTACGAGATGAGTTCCAAGCGCGCTGGCACATGTTTGTGCCATGGCGTACCTGCAATCTCATCCTTCCACTCCAATGATGTGAGTTCGTTCGGCGCAATGCCATAGCGGAAGTGTTCGCCTTTTTCATCAGGGAAGTCCAACCCAAAGCCATTCGGAAGCGAGATATGACCTTCGTACATATCTTCATCGAACAACACCACTGGTTCTGCTGACCCTGCTGCTGTCACAATGCGAACGCGATCGCCATCATTGAGTCCGAGAGCGATTGCATCGTTGGGGTGAATGGCGAGGCCACCTTCGTGGTCGCTCTTACGCCATGACGGATCACGATAAATACCGTTCGCCGTATTAGATCGACGTTCTCCCGCTGACAAGATAAAGGGAAATTCCTTTGATGCGTATGTTGCAGGTTTACTGGGGAGAGCAGCAAACAACTCCAAGAGATCTGGAATGTTGAGGCGAATCTTCTTGTCATTCACTCGCGCCAACGACCACGCTTCTTCGTACGTGTGCCGAGTGAACACCACTCCGTCTCCACTTTCGAGCACTTTTGTGAATAGAGCATCACCGAGCGACATTGTTGAATCATCAATTCCGGCGCGACGTACTTGTGTTGGAAAATTATTGGCAACGCCGTGCGAGGTAAACCACAGTGCTGCGGCTGGTGCCATTCCCTTTGGCAATGCCTCACCCAAAGTGCGATACAAGATGAGTGGTCCCACTTTGTTGAGACTTGGGTTGTTGGCCATAAATGTCATGAACTCCACACCAAACTCGGCAAGTCCCTTGTGAGCTGCTTCTCGAAGTGGCGCAAGATCATCTAGGTTGTACAAACCCATTGCTTCGGCAATTCGTGCGCTGATTTCCGCTTCGGGCAAGGTTCCTTCCAGTGGTTCCACGACTGGTTTGCGAAGGTTGAACACATTGTCAGGAAAATGGAAATTGAAAAACACTGCTTCTGGCTTTTCATACTGCGATGCAGCAGGCAATACGTAATCCGCCTGACGTGCGGTTTCGGTCATGGCAACGTCAATCACCAAGCTGAACTCCACAGCGCGCATTGCTTCACGGAATTTCTTCGAATCAGCCATCGAGTGAACAGGGTTGCCACTTTCAATAATGAAGGCGCGGAAACGATCCGGGTGATCAGTGAGAATCTCATCGGGAATTGAGTTGCACGGAATCAGCCCCATGATGATCTTGGCGCCAGTGACCGGAGTGACTTTCGAGCGCGTGTTTTTGCTCTTCGAAGCGGACCCATCGCCTGAACCACCCAATGCGTTGAAGTTGGAGTGTGGATGATTTCCACCTGGTATGGCCCAACTTCCTTTCAACAACCAAATAAGTCGGTGTAGGTACGAAATGAGTGTGGAGTTCGGCCCCATCTCAATTCCGAGATCTTCCAAGATTCCAACTGTCTTTGCTGCAGCAATACGTTGCGCCACTGCCTCTAGTTGCTCCATCGGAATATTGCATCGTTGTGCGTAATCCTCAACCGGAACCTGCGCAATTACATCAAGGACCGGTTGTACATCGTCGAGATGCTCTGACATGAATTGCTGATTGAAACCATTGATGCGATACAAAATTCCGAGTAGAGCCGCAATACAAAATGCGTCAGTGCCCGGGCGAACTCGCAGGTGGAAGTCAGCCATTTCAGCTGTCTTAGTGCGCTTCGGATCGATGACCACCATGGCGCGGTTTGGGTCTTTCTCCATTGCTTGCATGGTTTTGCGAGCATGTGGAAATCCGTGTGATTGCCACGGATTCTTCCCCAAGAAAATCATCACCTCGGCTTCACTCGGTTCTGGTCGTGTGTGTGCTCCGTATAATCGCGCCTCTACATATGCCTCGCCTGTCTTTTCTTGAGAGATGGCAGTTGCGCGATAGATAGAACCAAGAGCACTCAGCAAGGCACCGCCGTACAAACCATTGAGATGGTTCCCTAATCCTCCGCCGCCGTAACGGAAGATCTTGTCGCCACCCCACGTGTCGCGCACGTGCGCGAGCTTCTCTGCAATTTCGCGAATGGCCGTATCCCAATCAATCTCTTCATAGGTGCCATCGGCTTTTCGGCGCATGGGAGAGGTCAGTCGAGCGCGATGGTTTTGATAGTGATTCAGACGCAATGCCTTTTCACATGTATATCCAGCGGACTCCACGTGATCTTTGTTTCCACGAATGCGTACGAACTCGCGACCATCAAGTTTGATTTCAATGCCGCAGTTTGATTCGCACAAAATGCACGATGTCTTGTGCCATTCAGTTGTTGTTGTTTCAGTCGTGCTCATGCAATTTCCTTGTGAGATGCCTGCCGCTTGTTCTAGTTCCTTAAAGAGACTAGACTCAAAAGTATGAAGCGCACGCCATTGGACTCCATGAACTGTTCCATAGCCCGCACCCTCGACATTGTGGGCGAATGGTGGACCCTTCTCATTGTGCGCGACGTCTTTATGGGCATTCGCCGTTTTGAGCAGATACGTGAAGACCTTGGAATCAGTAAGAAAGTCCTCACTGATCGACTCAACACATTGGTGGAACGCGGCGTTCTTAAGAAGGTTCCAGTAGAACGCGGCTTTGAGGAATATCGCCTCACCAAGAAAGGTGTGGCATTACACGATGTACTCGTTGCCGTTCGGCAATGGGGCGACGAATGGGAAGCTCCCAATGGAGCTCCACTTGAATTGGTGCACGATTGTGGCCACGTCACTCATGCTCGTTTGGTGTGCGATTGCTGTGGCGAAGTGGTGACGGCGCACAACGTGACCCGCAAGCTTGGTCCGGGGGCCACCTCCCACCGTTAGCATTGCCCCTATGGGCACTGAGAAGAAGTCAATAAATACAGACTCTTCGCCCAAGCGAAAGCGTGCCGATGGGTTAAAAACCATTGAAAAAATTCTCGCTGCTGCAGAGGCAGAAATGGCAGAGCACGGCCTCGCCAATTTCAATCTTGATCGCATGATTGAAACATCCGGAGTTGCGCGCAGTTCCGTCTACCACCACTTCGGTGGTCGAGATGCGGTGATTGCTGCTTTGGAAACCTCGCGCACCATGCGATCACTGGAACGCGGTGCTGCTGATTTTGAAGCAGCAATCGACAATCTCAACTCAGGCGAAGAAGCATTCGCACTCATCGAATTGGGTATGCGTGCCTTTCGCTCCGGCGAGAATCGCCAACTTCGAGCACGACGCATTTCTTCTCTCGCTGCTGCAAATAGTGCTTCGGCCATTCGCGAGGTTCTCGCCAAAGACCAGCAATGGGGCAGCGAACAACTCGCCCGCCTCCTTCAAAAGGTGAAGGATCGCGGATTGGCCGACCCAGTGGAGCCTCTCTTAGGTCTTGCGTACGTCATCCAGTCGATGCTCGTGGGGCGAATTTTGGTTGATATTTCCGACGACGAAACCCTTGATGAGCAATGGGAAAAGGCGGCAATTGGCACTTTGCGGGCCGTTCTCAGACCCTCAAAATGACATACATAGATAAAACATCTACTTGTATGTTTTATCCAATTAAGGGTACGGTTGCCATATGGCGACCATCCCGCGAGCCACAAGACAGTCCCAACGGCTCCCTCGGGTTCTGGGGTGTGCCCTCATCGGTGCGCTGGCCCTCCTCTGTTCGCTGAATAGCAACACAGCCCCAGCCTTAGGAGCATCTCCGTCATCTATCTGCATTAGTCGCGCATCCATCGTGATGGCCACCACCTCAGCCAACAACTGTTCGAAATCTGAAAAGAAGTTTGTGCTCTCTGTTCTTGCCCCCAACACTCTGTGTATTACCAGTACGAAATCTCTGAAGTATGCAGCTGGCGGTGCTTGCCCATCTCGCAGTGTCTCGGCTGAAACGAAGATTCAACCAAGTGGACTGAGTGTTTGTACCAAGGCTTCTACTCGACAGATTGTGTGGCGCGCTGGTGCATCGTGTCCCAAGGGTTTTGTCGGAAAGAGTTTTCGATTACAGCCAATTGCCATCAGTGCACCAGTGGCCACCACTCCAGTTATCGCGTCAACTAGCCCGGGTATTTCTTCAGAGACCAACTCAACAGTGACAACTAGTTCAACACCTACTTCAACGACAACATCTTCATCAACGAGTTCAAGCTCTACTTCCCCACCGAACTCAACAACAACTAGTACAACAGTGCCGACGACCACTACGACATCATCATCAACAACAACGTCCACCACTACCACTACAACGACGACGACCACAACAACCGTTGCACCGTCCTCCATTGCCTTGTTCTTCTCTGGAGTACCCACCATCACCGAAGGACAAACCACATACCTCTGGACCTCCTACACCGGAGTCAGC
>CAYSPE010000011.1:0-30896 GCA_964432845.1 uncultured Bifidobacterium sp. | reverse complement strand
CTACACACTCACCGTTTCAAACGGCGCAGGCCACACCACCACCGCAACAGTCACCGTCACAGTGATTCCCGCAAACAACACCACCACAACGTCCACCACATCCACAACAGTGGCGCCAGCATCAATCGCGCTGTTCTTCTCCGGCGTGAACACCATCACCGAAGGACAAACCACATACCTCTGGACCTCCTACACCGGAGTCAGCGGATCAGTAGACCACGGAGTCGGTGCAATACAAAACGCACTTGCCATCGACATCAGCCCAACCGTCACCACCACCTACACACTCACCGTTTCAAACGGCGCAGGCCACACCACCACCGCAACAGTCACCATCACAGTGATTCCCGCAAACACCACCACCACAACAACGCAGCCTCCTGCCTCGTCGTCCACCACCACGACGACAATCCCGAGTGCCCCGACAATCACCTACTTCTTCACGGGTACATCACAAATCAACGAAGGCGACTCCACGTACTTGTGGGCCTATTACGCAGGCACAACTGCCACCGTAGATCAAGGTATTGGCTCACTTCCGAATACCACTGCCATCACCATCACACCGACGGTGACCACTACTTATACATTGACCGTTAGCAATGGTGCTTGCAGCACTGTTACTGCAACTGCAACCATTGTTGTAGTTCCACGAATCAGTACAACCACAACGGTTGCACCGAGCAGCACCACTACTGTCCCCACGGGAACCACCACGACCACAACTACGGCACCCAGTAACAACACTGTCTCCATTACTTCTCAACCAGTAAGCGCCAACCCGCTGCTTGGAAACAGCAACACATTTTCTGTTACTGCAACTGGTTCAGGCACCTTGGGTTATCAGTGGTACTTCAACGACATAGCGATAGTCGGTGCATGGAGTTCCACGTACGTTGCATCAGACGCAGGTAATTACAAAGTTGTAGTGACGAGCACATATAGCGGCACAACCGTGACAACAACGTCGACCACTGTCTCGCTGACGATTCGAACCGCCGTCATCACTTCGCAACCTTCCGATATCTACGTCACTAGCGGCTTATCAAAATATTTGAATGTCGGAGTTTCCGGTGCCAACGACATAGTGGTGTCGTACCAGTGGTTTCGCGATGGATCACCTGTGAGCGGGGCCACCAGCCAAAGCTATTTAGCGAGCGTTGCCGGAACTTACACATTGCAAGTCACCAGTGCTCGCAACGGCCAGACTTCAGTGCAAGACAGTCATGCCGCAGTGGTCACGGTGGTTGCGGCTCCAGTTATCACTACGTTTTCGCCAGACAGAACCACGGTCGTGGTTGGCGAATCCACCACTTTCACTCCCGTTTTCAGCGGTGGTGTTGGCGTTATCACTCCCGGCAACGTGGCGGTCACGAGCGGTCAATCAATAGCGCTCACTCTCACGTCTACAACAACGTTTACATTGACGGTCACCAACCTTGCTGGTACCGACAGAAGCCATTCGGTATCAGTGACTGCAACGACGGGGACAATCACCTTGTCAATAAATGGTTCATCGGCAGACCGATACGACGGCAGCATGTCCATCACTCTCGCGGACGGCAGAGTTCTTGTCTTCGGTTCATACACTAACTATGGATCAGTAGCGACCGATACGTATAACCCAGCAACCAATCGGTTCACACGAGTTGGTGACATGAATGAGACACGAATCTGGGCACCGGGTGTTCGCCTCAACAACGGGAAAGTGCTGGTAGTGGGAGGTTCCTACTACACCGGAACCATTTGGTCGACCCGTTCCACTGCTGAACTTTTTGACCCGTCTACGAACACATGGTCGTACACAACCGGCGCACCAGGAACTTCGCGCAGAGCCCATTTCATGGTGTTGCTACAGAACGGAAAAGTATTGATTGGTGGAGGAATATCAGCCTCGGGAACTGCATTAACAACGACAGAAATTTATGATCCCGCTACGGACACTTTCAGTGCAGCCGCCCCGATGGCAGATGGAATACTTGAGACCACCGCCGCAGTAATGCCAAACGGGAATGTTCTGGTGGCTGGTGGATACGCCGGCAACACAACTCTCAATTCAGCGCGAATTTATAACGTGGCGAACAATTCGTGGAGTGCGGTGACATCCGTAATGAACCACGCGCGACGGGCTGCTGAATCCGTCGTTCTCCCCGACGGTCGAATATTGATTGCTGGTGGCTGGTCAGGTGCAATTGGCCTTGCTCACATTGAAATCTTTGATCCGACTACCAACACCTTCGCTGCTGACTCGTCGCTTCCACATTTCTTCGAAGGTCGTGGCGGACTCACACTTCAGGTGCTGCAAGATGGTCGAGTTGCCTTTATCGGCGGTTCGGATGGCTACGGCACCATTCAATCTGAGATCATGATGTACAACCCCACCACCAACATGATGCAGATGGAGGCCGCTCACATGAACTACGAGAGGTACACGCAATCATCCACCTTGTTGAACGATGGTCGCATCTTCATAATGGGTCAGAGTTGGAACAACGCCGCAGACATCTTCACCCCATAAGACAAAAACGACCCGGCCGGAGCCGGGTCGCGTGGCGGAAGAGGTGGGATTTGAACCCACGGTGGCTATTCACCACAACGGTTTTCGAGACCGTCCTATTCGGCCGCTCTAGCACCCTTCCGTCAATAAACGCTATCGGCGTTTATGACTGCTTTCTCAACGACAAGATCGCGGCGGCATTTGCCGAGAACAAAACCACCGAGAAAACCGCGGGCCAGGTGGGGTCTGTAATTTTTGAGACCACAGTGATGGCGACTAACGCGAGGTCAACAGCTGCGAAGGCAATAGCCAATTTTTGCAATGCTGCTTTCATATTTGCTCTTTTCTACGAACGCTTTGAGGCGAAGAATTCCTTGAGGAGCGCGGCGGATTCGTCTGCCAAGACGCCGTGCTCGACGGGAGGGTTGTGTCCGAGCCGAGGGTCACTCATCACGTTGTACAACGTTGCGGTAGCTCCCGCTTCGAAATTGGCGGCACCATAGACAAGGCGACCGATACGCGCTGACTGAGTTGCGCCAGCGCACATAACACAAGGTTCGAGAGTGACCACAAGGGTGCATTCGCTGAGGCGCCAACTATTGAGTTTCTTGCTGGCATCTTGCAATGCGAGAACTTCAGCGTGTGCAGTGGGATCATTGCTTGCTTCGCGCTCGTTGTGACGTTGCGCAATAATTTCCCCGTTGTGCAAGATCACTGCACCAACGGGTACATCGCCGTTAGCTGCAGCTATGGCTGCTTCTTGCAACGCAACACGCATTGCTTCTTCGTGTGTCATTAGTGAACGAGTTCGTAGCCGGCTTCGGTAACAGCTGCTTCTACATCTGCGGCTGAAACTTCTGCATCGCTGGTGATAACGACAGCGCCTGTCTCAAGAGTGATGTCGACATTGGTGACGCCTGCGATGGTGTTGAGTTCTTCAGTGACGTGCTTGACGCAATTGCCGCATGTCATTCCTTTGACGGTAAATGTGCTGGTGCTCATACACCCAACTTACTGCCTAGAGAATTTGAACGTGTTGTGGAGTAACGCACTACTAGAAGACTGTCACGGCGATAGAAGAGGTTGAAACGGTGGACTTTTTCTTACCACCAACAGTTTTCGTGACTGTCTGCTTCAAAGTAAGTGTGCACGTGGTGACCTTCTTTGGTGCTACCAAATAGGTTCCCGACACCTTGCAACCACCCTTTGCTTTCCACTGCAGTTTGGCTCCAGCGGTTGGTTTTATGAATGTCTTGAGTCGAGCCTTCTTGCCCTTGGCCAGTTTCTTGCCGACTTTTGCGGTGGCGGGAACTGTTGTCGTTACTGCGCTCACTGATGGTGCCGCTTGTACCACTGAAACGGCCGTTGTTGATGCCGTAGATGCGGCATGCGATGCATCGCCGCTGTACTCAGCAGTAAAAGTGTGATCTGTTATCGAGAGATTGTCGTACGTTGAATTACACGTTGCAGACACAAGTGTGCACGTGCCCAGTGTGGTGGTTCCGTCTTTAAATGTGACGGTGCCGGTTGCATCAGACGGACTCACTGTTGCTGTCATCTTGGCGGCTGTTCCGAGAAAGACAGATGCCTCGTTGTAGACAGGGCCGTATACCGAGGTGAAATTGATTGTTGTGGCCAAAGCCGCGATGGTAACGGTTAATTGCGACGATGTTGAGCCGCTGTAGTTTCCACCGCCGCCATACACGGCGGTCAACGTATGCGAACCAATAGTCAAGTTGTTCACGGAAATGTTGCATGTGCCCGAGATGGGCGTGCATGTATTGATGATGGTTGTTCCATCTTTAAACGTGATGGTTCCCGTTGCAGCACTGGGCGAAATAGTTCCCGTCAACGTGATGGATGCTCCGGAAGCAGCAGAACTGACGCTCGGGGACAACGCCGTGGTTGTAGCAATTGCTGAAACGGTGACCGTCATCGATGATGTAGTAGCGGCACCGTAATTACTGTCACCGCCATACACAGCAGAAAGAGAGTGAGTACCTACAGCAAGCGATGAAGTGGAGAATGTCGCGACTCCGGAAGTTGGTGAAGCTGTTCCGATAGTTGTTGCACCATCTTTGAATGTGACGGTTCCTGTAACCGCGCTATTGCTCACGGTTGCTGTGAGAGTGATGGAATCACCATACGTAGGCGTTGAATTACTCGACACCAATGTTGCGGTAACAGGCAGAGCATATGTAATAACAACGCTGCCATCGCCTTCTGCAGAGGCAGTAGTGAGAGAAGTGTTTGTCGCAATGTTGGTGTCGACCCACGTAGACCCAGCTCCACCACCGGCGCCACCTGTGGTGTTTCCGGCTCCTGCGCCACCGCCGCCGCCGCGATACCCTCCGCCACCGCCGCCACCTGAGTTTGTTGCGACGCCACCTGCGCCGCCCACATTCATGTTTGCGTCTGAACCAGGCGTTCCACCAGTTCCGCCAGGGCCGCCCGGACCAGAGAGCCCTCCACTACCGCCACCCTTAATTGTTGAGTCGTAGTACGCATTGCTTCCAGCTCTGGCGATGCTCCCCGCATCGCCACCTGGCGCACCCATGTTGTGACTGTACGGAGTAACACCGTTGAGGCCGGCTCCGCCTCCGCCTCCGCCGCCACCTCCAACAATTTTTCGGTCATTTAGCGTGGTGCCACCGATACGCACATCAGATTCGATTCCGCCATTTCCTGAACCATTGGCATTTGCTGCTGGGACTCCACCAACATTGATTTGCAGTGACGCACCCGGGGTTACGGTGAATTTGCCGAATGCAATCCCTCCTAGGCCCGGTGCTCCGCGAACGTTGGCCAGACCTGGAGAACCTGAAGCTCCTTGGGCTGTAATGCTGATGGAGGTGACCCCTGCTGGAACAGTCCACGTAAAAGTACCCACGGTGGTGAATGACTGTGAGGCTGCGCGCACGGTAGGTATTTCCGCTGATGATGCAACGATCACCACTGCGAAAGTGGCAATTGCAGTGGCCAGCGAGCGGAAAATTTTCACGACCCGATTGTAAGTCTGTCTTAGAACAATGTTTCGTGCATGTATGAAGGCCACTATTTGGCGGAAGAGGTGGGATTCGAACCCACGGAAGCTTTCACTTCACACGCTTTCCAAGCGTGCCGATTCGGCCGCTCTCGCACTCTTCCTTGCGGGTCCATTGCTGAAACCACAGGTCGGTCAGGTTATCTGCCTTGTACGCTGATAACCCTCAGCAACTACGGGCGAGCCCGTGGGCGGTGAGGTGGCGGTCGGGTCCTGTGCGACGATCGCCCGTAAACCAGGTCAGGTCCTGACGGAAGCAGCCTCCACACGGGAACGATTGTGCGCCGCAGGTCGCCTGGCCGTCACTTCACTGCTCATGGGCGATACGCCCCAGTGAAGGTGGCTAGCGACCCACCATTGCGCGTTCGGCACGTTCCACAAGATCTGTCATCTCAAGTTTTTTCGCAATAGCTGCAAGATCTTTTGACGGTCCGCGCCACTCCCAATCATCAACCGTTCCCAACTTCACGTCGTCGTCAACGTTGGTAACAACAGTGGCCACCACTTTGAATAGTTGAGCTAACTCATAATTGTCACGGAAGGTTGCTGCAAGTTTTGCTGCACCACGAACTGCAACTCCGTCTGTTACCCATTGAGAATCGTCGTGGGGAATGTTCTCGATGTTGTTGTACACCGCGAGAACACTTGACGCACTTTTTGCGCCCCAACCAGCCAGACCAGGAAAACCATCTGCTGTGTCGCCCACTAAAGCCAACCAGTCCGCAATGCTCGAAGGGCCTACGCCGAATTTTTCAATAACGGCTTGTTCGTTAATGATGAGATCGTTTCGGCGGTCGTATTGAACAATGCGATTACCACTCACCATTTGTCCAAGATCTTTGTCGGGAGTGAGCATTTGCACTTGATCAACGCGATTGTCTTCGCCTGCAATTCGTGCGGCAGCAGCAAGTCCATCGTCTGCTTCGTACTTCACCATCGCCCACACGGGTACGCCAAGTGCACGCAACGCATCTTCCATAACGGGTAATTGTTCGAGGATTGCCTCTTCCATTCCTTCACTTGTTTTGTAACCGTCATATAGATCATTTCGGAAGCTTTCAATCACGTGATCAACCGACACGGCCACATGAGTTGCGCCTCCGGCGAGGAGTTGCAAAGTAGAAGTCACCACGCCGCGTGTCGCCGCGAGAGGCGGTGGCGTGCTGTGTCGCACGGCTTGGCCAAAGTGCTGGCGATACAACTCGTAGGTTCCGTCAATGAGGTGAACAATCATCCCTGTCAGTATCCCACCCCATTCGACCCTTCCCTCTCGACGTTGTCAGCGTGACCTTTGTTGGATATAGTTGTGAGCGCAACTACTTAGGAGATGCCCCCATGCCAGCAGTAACAGCAGACACACTCACACTTCCCCGAATTGCTGCACCATCACTCAGTGAAGTGCGCGACCGACCTGTGTTGGCCCTTACTCAGGCACCGCAAGGTTTCGAAGGTGAAGGCTTCCCCGTGAAGCGCGCATTTGCTGGTATTTCAAAGCACGCCCTCGACCCGTTCATCATGATGGACCAAATGGGCTCGGTGGATTATCCGCCCTATGAAGCTCGCGGCACAGATTGGCACCCGCACCGTGGATTTGAAACTGTCACGTACATCTTGGATGGCACGTTCATTCACCAAGACTCACACGGTGGAGGCGGCGTCATCACCAACGGCGCAACACAGTGGATGACAGCTGGTGGCGGCATCTTGCACATTGAAACTCCGCCCGAGAGTTTGGTGATTTCTGGTGGTCTCTTTCATGGATTGCAAATCTGGGTCAACCTTCCTGCAAAAGACAAGATGATCGCACCCGCGTACCAAAACCTTGAACCAGAAATGGTGAAACTCATCACCACTCCCGATGCCGGAACTCTCATTCGCATCATCGCTGGCGAAATTGATGGAGTGAAGGGCCCCGGCTCAACGCACACACCCATCAACCTTGCCCATGTCACCTTGAGCCCTGGTGCACGCATGGTGCTGCCCTGGAATCCGTCGTTTAATGCATTGGCTCACGGACTCATCGGTTCAGGATTTGTTGGCACTGAGCGTGCACCGTTTGGAGTGGGCAACACTGCGGTCTTCGGCCCCGGCGACACCATCACATTTGAAGCTTCACCAAACGAACCTCTTGACGTCATGTTGTTGGGCGGCCAACCAATTGGTGAACCGGTGGAACAATATGGTCCGTTCGTTATGAACACTCGCGCGGAATTGCAACAAGCCTTCGATGACTACCAGAAGGGTCGCTTGGGTACGGTGCCAGCGAATGGCATTCACCCGTTTCGCGGTCGGTAATTAGCTCACCTGTGTGAGACCACCATCGACAACAAGCACGTGACCATTCACGTACTTGTTACGAACAAGAGCAAGCACAGCTTCTGCACAATCATCGGCGGTTGCTGAGCGCTTGATGGGATTGATAGCAGCAATTCCGGCGTGCTGACTTGCCCAATCTTTTGTCCACGGTGTTTCCACCAAACCAGGAGCCACAGCGTTCACTCGAACTGGACCTTGGCTCTTGGCCAACAAGTGAGTCATCTGATTCAAAGCGGCTTTTGTCATTGAATATGCGATGGACGAACCCATAGGTCGTACACCCGCAACAGATGTGATGTTGATGACGTTGCCATCTTGCGATTTATGTAAGTGGGGCATCGCCATTTTTGTGAGGTACCACGTACCAAACACATTGACTTGAAAGGTGCGCTCAAAAATCTCGTCGGTGAGATCATTGAGATTGCCGTGAGGCACAAGTGTGGTCCAACCAGCGTTGTTCACCAGGATGTCAAGTTGACCGTATTTTGCAATGGTGGCATCAATGAGTTTTTGGCACTGCGCCTTGTCACTGATATCTGCTTGTACGTACAGAGGATCATTCGGCAACGATGCAGCAAGTTTTTCTCCCGCTTCCACAGAACTTGCAGAGTTCACAACAACATGAGCGCCCAACTCTGCCAACCGTTGCGCCGTTCGTTCGCCGATACCGCTTGAAGAACCAGTAACAATTGCAACGAGTCCGGATAGCTCAGCCATGATGATCTCCCTCTATGAGTGTGAGGTCATCGTAGAACGGCGATGAGGGCCCCAACGACTAGAAACGGTCCGAAAGCAAAACGCGTGTGCTTGTTGGCCTTTTTTGTCACCAACATGATGGAGGCAAACACACCCCCGAGAACGAAGGCGGTGAACACACTGATTGCTACTGCTTCATACGAAATCCAACCCGTATACATGCCGAGTAGCCCGGCCAGCCCCACGTCTCCACCACCTAATCCGCCGCGTGACAATGCCTCGAGAACACGCATGAGCATCCACCACGCAATCGCCCCTACGAACATGCCCAGGACTGAACCAGTGGGGTCGAAGAATGCACTAATCACAAGAAGTGGCAATACCAACGCAGTCGTTCGGTACACGATGCGACGGGGCAACAAATGCGTGTCAACGTCAATCAAGGTGAGCCACATGCCCGCCCCCACCAATACTCCGAACGTGAGTGCGGTGAGATCGTGCGCGAAGCGATGTGCGAGTGCTGCGTACAAGAACGCGCATATTGTCATCACCAGTGGCGTTGCAACGCTCGTGTCAGTGAAATGCAATTCGCCGTATGTTTCGTTGTTCAAGCGATATCGCGCAATATCTATTCGTGCACGATTAATGGCCTTGTATCCGCTTGCCAGTCCGAGAATGGCAAAAACTATTTCTCGCATGCGAAGTATTTAACGAACGGCGTAGCGATTTTCTACTCGCCGTGCGCGAAGGCAGCAATGCTGCGGGCAGTTTCACGGCTGATGTCGGGGCACATCACCGGCACCATTTCGGTTCCGTGAATGGTGCCCATCACTTGACGACATGTTGCAGTAACACCGTTGTTCAAAAGCAATCGATAGAACTCAATGCCTTCATCTCGCAGTGGGTCGCACTCGTTCACGCTGATCATTGTGCGTACCAAGCCATTTATATCGGTCGCCGTGGCGAAGCTGGGCCATGCAAGTGGATTTCTAGCTTCGAAATGTTCAAAGCCGTATGAATGTGCACCGCGGTTGTGGTGAAGATCGAGGAAGATGGCGTTGTTCTCAATTGTGGAGGGGAGATGATCTTGTGGCCACTGACCCGCAATATATGGACACAGCGCATACAAACCACTGATGAGGTTCATGTCGCCGTCTTGCTTCAACTTGAGACCGGTGGCAAGTGTGAGATTTCCCCCGCCACTTTCGCCAGCGACAATGATGCGCGACGCATCAATTCCGAATTGCGCAGCATTTGCTGACACCCACTTCAGACCTGAAACGCAGTCATTGAGACCGGCAGGAAACGGTGCAACTTCTGGCACGGATGAAGGGACGATGGAATTGCGGAAGTCGACCATGGCCACAACGACACCCATGTTTGCGATCATTCGACCCCACGCTTGGTAATTACCGTCGTAACACGAGGAAGATTGCATGCCACCACCATGGATGTAATACACGCACGGCATGTTGCTGGTGCCCTTTGGCTGCATGACCTGCACGTTGATGGTGTTGCCGTCTGGCTGAGACACAACCTGATGATTCGAAATATCTAGCCCACTAGAGGGAGCAATTTCTTCGTTGTCAACAATCTTCAAGAACTCGCGCGTTGCTTGATATTGCGCAACTGCATCTGGGTGAGACGCTTCGTCAAGCAATTGTTGACGATCTTTCACATCAGGAATACCAGTGGGAAAATTCATGACACCGAACAACGCGCGGATGCGAGGGTCGATGCGCTCGTCAGTGGCGATGCGGTTCGTGGCCATGAATTACTCCTGTACGAGTTCGATAAGAGTGCCGAAGCTGCCCTTGGGGTGAATGAATGCGACGGTTGTTCCGCGGCTACCCGGACGAGGCGCCTTATCAATAGGCGTTGCTCCAGCGGCAATCATTGCGGCAAGTGCTTCGCCGCAGTCGTTCACGCGGTAACCGATGTGGTGCAAACCTTCGCCGCGCTTTTCGATTGCTTTTGCCACTGGTGAATCAGGATTCGTTGGAGTGAGCAGTTGCACATAGCTCTCGGCCACTTTCAACAGTGCCTCTTCTACTCCGTCGCTTTCCACTACTTCACGGTGATCAACGGTGGCGCCAAACGCCTTCTGGTAATACGCAATTGCAGCTTCAAGGTCGCGAACTGCAATGGCTACGTGGTCAATTTCTGTGAGAAGCATGATGTTTCTTCCTTTGCAATAGAACTAACGACGGAACCAGTTGAGCTTGCTGGCAACTTTCGCGCGCAATTCTGGGTTATCGACGCCAAGACCTTCTTTCGGAGCCAAGCACAAAATGCCGAGCTTTCCTTCGTGAAGATTGCTGTGCACCTGGAACGCAGCCTCGCCGACATCGCTCAGAGTGAACACCTGTGACATCACTGGGTGCACCATGCCCTTTTCGATGAGGCGGTTTGCTTCGTACGCCTCTTTGTAGTTGGCGAAGTGCGAACCGACAAGCTTCTTCAAACGCATCCAGAAGTGGCGGTTGTCGAATTCCATCATGAAGCCACTGGTAGCTGCGCACGTAACAACGGTGCCGCCCTTCTTCACCACGTAGATAGATGCTGCGAAAGTGCTGCGGCCTGGGTGTTCGAAAACGATGTCGGGATCTTCGCCGACAAGTGCACGAATGTCTCCACCCAAACGACGCCATTCGCTCTCGTTATGCGTGTTGTCGTCATTCCAGAACTTGTAGTTCTTCTCTTTGCGGTTGATGATGTATTCACATCCCATCTCGCGAAGAATTGCTGCCTTCTCTTCAGACGAAACAACAGCAACGGGAATACCGCCACCATTCAGCACGTACTGCACTGCGTATGAACCGATACCACCGGACGCGCCCCAGATGAGCACAACATCGCCCTGCTTCATGTTGGCGCCGTTCTTCGAAACAAGCATGCGGTAACTAGTGGAGTTGCACAATGCGTTCACCGCTGCTTCTTCCCAAGTGAGGTGCGCAGGCTTTGACATAAGTTGGTTGGCCTTCACAACAGCAAGGTCTGCGAGACCACCAAAGTTGGTTTCGTAGCCCCAAATGCGCTGGTTGGAACCCATCATCGAGTCGCTGTGTGACGAAGGGTCTTGGTCATCGACATGGTTGCAATGAACGGTGATCTTGTCGCCCACCTTCCAGTTGCGAACGGCGCTACCGACACGCAACACAACACCGGATGCATCGGAACCAATGACGTGGTATGGAAGATCGTGACGCTTTGCCCAGCTGCTCTCGCGACCAAGGCGAGACAGCGCACTGAATGTGCTGATGGGCTCGAAAATACTGCTCCACACCGTGTTGAAGTTGATGCTGGAAGCCATGACGGCAATGACCACTTCATCGGGTGCCAACTCTGGCAATGGGACCTCACCAACGTGGATGCTCTTACGAGGGTCCTTCTCATTGCTGGGCACTCCGTCCCACATTTTTTCGTCTTCCTTCCGCACAAATGCTGCGCGGTAGGTGGCGGGAAGTGGGATGGCTGCGAGCTCATCGCCCGAGGCCCCGTTCAGGATGGCTTGGAGGATTTTTTCCATAGGGATTGACGATAGCGAGTTTGGGACTTTCATCTCCTAGCCTTCTAGTTCTCGCACCTACCCCGGGTGCCCGATATTTCGGAGGCAGAGATGTCCGGTTCATACATCGTCGCAGGAGCCCGTACACCCATTGGCAAAATGAGTGGTGCGCTTTCCTCATTTAGTGCAGCAGACCTTGGTGGTTTCGCAATCAAGGCAGCTCTCGAGCGCGCCGGCGTGAAGCCTGAAGAAGTAGAGCACGTCATCATGGGCCAGGTGCTCATGGCTGGTCAGGGCCAAGTGCCCGCTCGTCAGGCTGCGTTCAAGGGTGGCATTCCCATGAACATTCCATCCATCAACGTGAACAAGGTGTGCTTGTCAGGTTTGAACTCCATCTACCTTGCCAACCAAATGATCGCTGCTGGTGAAGCAGACATCGTTGTTGCTGGTGGCATGGAATCTATGACCAACGCCCCTTACATTGCAGCTGGTGCTCGTGGCGGATTCCGCTACGGCAACACTGAACTCAAAGATGCAATTGTGAATGACGGTCTTTGGTGCTCATTCGACAACGTGCTCATGGGTCTTGGCACCGACAACTACGTTGGCTCCAGCATCACCCGCGAACAGCAAGACGAATTGGCAATGAAGTCCAACCAGCGTGCTGCAGCAGCAATTGAAGCTGGTCGTTTCGATGCCGAAATCATTCCTGTTGCTGTTCCACAGCGCAAAGGTGATCCAAAGATGGTCACCACCGACGAAGGTGTCCGTGCCGACACCACCATGGAATCCCTTGCCGGCTTGAAGCCAGCATTCGACAAGAACGGCAGCATCACCGCTGCAAACGCATCACAAATCTCCGATGGTGGTTCAGCAGTAGTTCTCATGTCGAAGAAGGCAGCCGAAGCTCGTGGTGTGAAGCCATTGGGTGAAGTTGTTTCGTACGGCATGGTTGCTGGCCCAGACAATGCTTCCTTGTTGCACCAGCCAAGCCGTTCCATCTTGAAGGCGCTTGACCGTGCAGGCATGAAGGTGGGCGATGTTGATCTGTTTGAACTCAACGAAGCGTTCGCTGCAGTGGGTATCGCATCAATGAAGGAACTCGGCATCACCGACGAGATCACCAATGTGAACGGTGGAGCAATTGCGTTGGGTCACCCCATCGGCATGAGCGGTAACCGCCTCGCACTCACCATCCTCCATGAACTTCACCGTCGTGGTGGCGGTGTTGGTGCAGCTGCACTTTGTGGTGGTGGCGGACAAGGCGACGCCATCATCGTGCGCACCGTTTAAGGAACGGCATGTTCACAGAGCCACTCAGTCGAGTAACGCACGTTGCTCGCTGGGTGGCTCTTGCCGTTGTAGTGGCAATATGCTCCGGTCTCTTATCTGGCGCATTCATCACTTCGCTCGATTGGGCTACGGACTCTCGAGAGTCACATGCATGGCTCATCTACACATTGCCGGTATGCGGCCTAGTGGTGGGCGGTATGTATTACTACCTCGGCCGTGGACTTGAACGAGGAAGCAATCTCGTTATCGAAGAGATCCACGAACACAATTCGTGGATTCCACTTCGACTCACCCCTCTTATTTTCGTGGGCAGTGTCATCTCGCATTTGGGTGGTGGCTCCACCGGGCGCGAGGGTGCAGCAGTGCAACTAGCAGCCGGCATCACCGACCCCATCAGCAAAAAGCTCAAACTGCAAACACCCGATCGTCAGATCATGTTGATCACTGCAATCGCTGCCGGATTCGGTTCCGTGTTCGGAGTACCAGTCACCGGTGCCGTGTTTGCGCTCGAGGTACAACGAGTTGGTCGCGTGCGATACGACGCACTTGTCCCTGCATTTGTTGGCAGTTTTGTTGGTGACGGAGTGGTGCGCGCACTGGGAATTCACCACACATTGTTCCCTCACATCAGCGAACCACAGTGGAACACGTCTCTGGCACTACGCATGGCGGGCTTTGGTATCGTCGCCGGACTTATTGCCTTGTTGTTTGTACGACTCACTCACGCCATTAAAGACTTGATGAAGAAATACATTGCGTGGTATCCCGCACGCCCTGTTATTGGTGGAGTCATCGTTGCTGCGCTCATCGTTGTTTTCGGATGGCGTGATTATTCGGGAGTGTCTGTGCCGCTCGCCCTAGAAGCAATGAATGGTTCAGCCCACGGAATGTGGTTCGTAAAACTCGGCCTTACATCGCTCACCCTTGGCACCGGATTTGTTGGTGGTGAAGTGATCCCGTTGTTTGTCATTGGCGCATTGGCCGGCGCAAGCTATGCCAACATCACCGGTGGCAATATTGCGTTCTTCGCGATTGTTGGTTCTCTTGCCGTTCTTGCCGGTGCGGCCAATACTCCACTTGCATGCACGTTGCTTGGAGTTGAACTATTCGGTGGTAACGGAGTGATGTTCTTCGCGGTTGTGTGCGCAGCAGCATATGCAACTAGTGGTCACACTGGCATCTACCACGCACAACGCGTGAGTGCTCGAAAGAACCCTCTTCGACTGAATTAAACCTCAAGCACACGTCGGTTGCTGAATGAGCGACCCAACGTGATTTCGTCGGCGAACTCAATGTCGCCACCCACTGGCAATCCGCTTGCCAATCGTGAGACCGTAACGCCCAGTGGGTCAAGCATGCGGGCCAAGTACATGGCGGTCACATCACCTTCGGTGTTGTTACTTGTGCAGACAACAATTTCTTCAATGCCTTCAGGCTTAATACGTAGAAGCAGTTCTCGCACTTTCAATTGATCGGGATTAACCCCTTGCAATGGGTCAATGAGGCCAAGCAGTACGTGGTAGCGACCGCGAAATTCTCCGGTGCGTTCTAATGCCGCAATGTCTCGCGAGTCCTCGACAACACACACGATCTTTGAGTCGCGCTTCGCATCGGAGCACACATTGCAAACATTCGTATCAGCCAAGTTGAAACAGCGTTCACAGAAACGAACTTTTCGCTTGGCATCAATAATTGCATTAGCTAATCGCTCAACATCAGGTTGTTCAGTTTTGATGAGATGCAGAGCCAACCGTTGAGCACTACGCGGCCCAATTCCAGGAAGCTTGCCCAGTTCATCAATGAGTATTTGAACTGCCGGCGTATACGGAGTCGCCACGACTTACTTCTTTCCGCGCGATGATGAATCGTCGTCGGATGCTTCTTCTTCAATCAACGTTCCACCCGGAAAGTTGTTTTGGAATGCTTCAAGCATTGGATCAACGGCGTTTTGCACCACCACTGTTTCGGCAATATCTACTGGCGCATCGGGATCCTCGGCAACGATTTTGTCGATGGTCTTCGGTAGATCGTCAACGGATGGTCGCACAATTCCACTAGTGGGATCAGCTTGTGTAAGCGTGACGGCAAATTTTCCACCACACACTTGAGACAACGCGGCTTCAACGGTTTTGATTTGCTCTTGCGCGCGTTTCATCGGCGTATTTGCTGGCAAACGGACCGTTACCTTTTTCCCATCGACAGATTCAATGACGGCAGGTTTAAACATTGCTTTTGCAAGACCCTTCATTGCATCAGTGACCTGGGGCCACATCTGCATCGGATCCCCCGCTGCGTTTGACTCCACAGAAGACGGCACGTCGGCGACGTCACCGACCGCCTCCTCCGCTACCTCGTTTACAACAGGAGTATTCACTACATCTGGCTGAGAGTGAGATGAAGTCGTTGCCGGCACAGGAAGAGAACCCGACACGTCTTTGTTTCTGGCGAGACCTCCGACCTTTGCGCGACCGGTAACTGGATTGATTGGGGCGGGCGGCGTGGCGGCTGCGACGCCGTGTTCGCGCAACTGCTTGACTGCCTCCTCTAGTTGAGACAAACGTGCGAGAACTCCATCTTGGCTGTTGTCAAACGCGGGGGATGACAATTGCACTACTGCCACTTCCAATAACAATCGTGCATCGGGTGCATGCCTCATCTCCACCATGGTGGAACCAAGAGTTTCCATGATGCGCACAATGCGCTGCGTACCTAATTCACGTGCGTACTCGTTGAGTTCGGCAACACGATTCGCAGGTAGTTGCACAAGTTCGGGTGACATGATGGACAAGAAGCAATCTCGCATCGTGCGCACAATGTCTTGTGCGTATGTATGCGCATCACGACCTTGCTGCATTGCTCGCGCAACTGCAGCCAAGGCGGCACCATGGTCGCGATCAATAATTCCACGAATGATTTCTTCGGTGTATTGCGGACCTTCGGGCTCTCCACCACCTGCTGCGACTAGCTCTAATGCAGACAGCGTGTCGCGTGCGCTTCCGCCGCCTTGACGAAGCACCATTGCAATTGATTCATCATCAACTGTGAGTTCTGCCTTTTCGATAACAAAACGAACGTATTTATCAAGTTCTTCTACCGGGAGCAGGTGAAACTGCAGATGCTGTACGCGACTACGAATTGTTTCGGAAACCTTCTGTGGGTCGGTGGTGGCAAGCACAAACACCACTTGTTCTGGTGGTTCTTCAAGGGTCTTCAGGAGCGCGGCCTCTGCTGCTCGCGTGAGCATGTGCACTTCGTCAAGGATGAAAACGCGATGACGCCCTGGGCTTGTGAGTGCTGCAGCATCAATGATGTCGCGAATCTCTTGAACGCCGTTGTTGCTTGCTGCGTCAAGCTCCAATACGTCGTAACTGGTGCCGTGTTCCACTGCTTTGCAGGATTCACATTCACAGCACGGCTCGCCATCGACTGGATTTTCACAGTTGAGAACTTTGGCCAAGATGCGAGCGGTGGTGGTCTTGCCGGTACCACGTGGACCAGAGAACAAATACGCCTGACCCTCACGACCATTGATGACCGCATTACGCAGGGCGCGAACAATGTGCTCTTGTCCGTATAACTCAGAGAACTTCCGAGGTCGGAAGCGTCGGTACAAAGACTGCGTGGCCATTTATTTGACCCTACCAATGAGGTGCACCGCGGGCTGTTGTGTGTAAAGGTGAAACACCGTGCGGGCGCCCCATTTGGCTACCGTTTCATGAACCCATGCGCCGACTTTCCGCCTTCTGTATTGCCCTCTTCAGCGTTCTTGCGCTGTCGGTAGGCGTTGCCCATGCAGCAGGTGACAACACCATTGCCTCCTCAAGCCCGGCTGCGGGCGAAGTAGTCACTCTGGCTCCCACCCAATTGCAGTTGCAGTTCACTAACCCCATTGGTGGCGACGCCGCCATTGCATCTATGGGGTTGGTGCTCACATGTGACGGCAAGATCACCAACCTCGGACCTCCTCAACTTGGCGCTGATGGCACCACGGTGTCTGCGGCTCTTACCCAAACCCTGGGAAATGGAACCTGCGCGGTGAACTGGTCGCTGCCCGATGGAAGCACAGGCTCCTTCACCTTCACGTCGAACACCCAGCCCACCACCACCATCACCAATAATTCTGTTCCCACCACCGATGTCACCATCCCTGGCCTTCCTGGGTCTGAGAAAGTGGAATCGGGTCCTCGTTTGGGAGGCGCAGTAGGCCTTTTGCGATGGATTTCATTCCTTTTTGTGGCGGCTCTTTTTGGCGGACTCATTTTCATCCGCAACTTGTGGCCAGAGGGCGTGGAGTACGGCATCGCCGAGCGCTACATCCGTCAAGTAGGTATCGGTGCCGTTGCCTCGCTCGTGATGTTGGCCGGAGTCACCACCGCTCAGCACACGGGCGGCAGTTTGCTTGGGTCTATCTCCCCCACATCGTGGGGACCAATTCTTGATACAAACGAAGGTCGAGCGCTCGTGTTGCGCGTCCTCTTTGTTGGCGTCCTTATTTGGTTGTCCTGGATCACTGAACAAATCTTCGACGACACCAAGAGCACGTTCGTTATTCCACTTCTCGCGTTGCTGATGATCTCGTACAGCTTTGATCGCTACTCGGGTCGAATGGTGTTCATTGGCGCAATTGTTGCCGCTCTGCACATGGCGTTCATTTCCATGTGGGTGGGTGGAAGCGCAATTGTGTGGCGAGTTGTCTTGCATGGCCCTGGTGACATTGACTTGTTACACGCATTGCGTGGTTGGTCACGTATCAACGGATTTGTTACCAGTGGCATCGTTGTCACTGGCTTTGTTCAGGTGTATCGCATCGACGGAATCAGCCTTATCAACAGTGGTCATGGTCGAGTCGTATTACTAAAAACGCTAATGACTGCAGGGCTTATTTTCGTTAATGCCGGCATCAGACTTTTCATTCGACAAGGACTTCAACGTTCACGTTCACTGAATGCAAAAGCGGTGTACCGATTAAAGGGTCCAGTAGGAATTGAGTTGTCGCTCAGCGTTCTCATTCTTGCTGTGTCATCGTGGATGATGTCGATGAGACCTCCCTACGTTCTCATCAATGAGAAGTCAACGGGCATTCAATACGCCATCGTTCAAGATCTCAAAGGCGAAGACGACTTCCACGTCCGTTTGTCCATCACTCCCGGAAACGTTGGTCCGAACAGAGTGCTTGTGGAACTTTTCGGACCTAAGCGCATTCAGAATTTTGTGGTTGATTTCGTACCGTCAAATCCCAACTACTCGGGATACACACTCAACGTTCCACTGACACGTCCAGGTGCAGCCCTTCTTCAAGAAGAGCCCGGCATGAAACTCATGGCTCCGGGTACGTGGACCGCCACAATTCGCGGTGTCACCACCATTGGAAAGATTGGTCCGCTCAGCACCACCTTTGTCATTGCAGACGGCACCACTGTCACCACCGTGGCTCAACAGGGGCGAAGCACTGCAACCACAACCACCTCGGTCGCTCCAGCGGTAACGCCAGCCCCCACCGTGGCCACCACGACCACCACGGTGGCGCCGGCAGCAGCGCCCACTGTGCCCCCTGCCATCTCGCAATAGGGCTAAAACACGCTCAGATAGGGCAACTTACCCCTCTGTGGCACTAGCGTTTCCCGCGTGACAGACACAGCCGCGCCCTCCATGCAGGACAAAATCAACGACCTTCGGTCCCGCCAAGAACAGGCCATCAACGCCGGTTCTCCCCGTTCCGTCGAGCGCCACAAGAGCAAGGGAAAAATGCTCGCTCGTGAGCGCATCGAATACCTCTGCGACCCAGGCTCATTCCACGAACTCGACATGCTCGCTCGTCACCGTGCTCACGCAGCCGGACTTGAAGAGCGCCCCTACACCGACGGCGTCATCACCGGTTGGGGCACCATTGAAGGACGCAAGGTGTTTCTTTTCAGTCAAGACTTCACCGTGTTCGGTGGCGCCTTGGGCGAAGTGTTCGCCGAAAAGATCCACAAGCTCATGGACTTGGCCCTGAAAGTGGGCGCACCTGTAGTTGGTCTCAACGATGGTGCTGGTGCACGTATTCAAGAAGGCGTGGTGTCTCTTGCTTCGTACGGCGGCATCTTCCACCGCAATGTGCAGGCCTCTGGTGTCATTCCACAAATTTCTGTCATTCTCGGACCATGTGCCGGTGGCGCTGTGTACTCACCTGCAATGACCGACTTCATCTTCATGGTGCGCGAATCAAGCCACATGTTCATCACCGGACCAGATGTTGTAAAAACCGTTACTGGCGAGGATGTCACGCTTGAAGAGTTGGGTGGCGCCATGAGCCACGCTTCCAAGAGTGGCGTTGCAACCTTCGTTTCACCAGATGAGCAGTCATGTCTCGACGATGTTCGTTTCCTTTTGTCATTCCTTCCACAGAACAACTTGGAAGAAGCACCATCGGTTGATAGCAGCGATGATCCAACACGTTTGTGCGAATCATTGCGCGACATTCTTCCTGAATCACCCAATCAGCCATATGACATGAAGAAGGTCATCAAAGAAGTCGTCGACGATGGCGAATTCTTTGAATACTTCCCACACTGGGCTAAGAGCATTGTGTGCGGTTTCTCTCGAGTCGACGGCATGACTGTTGGCGTTGTTGGCAATCAGCCAATGGCATTTGCTGGTGTTCTCGATATCGAATCATCTGAAAAGGCAGCCCGATTTGTTCGCACATGTGATGCGTTCAACATTCCTTTGCTCACATTTGTTGACGTTCCCGGATTCCTTCCTGGCGTCAATCAGGAACACGAGGGCATCATCCGCCACGGTGCAAAGTTGCTCTACGCATTCTGCGAAGCCACAGTTCCACGTATTCAAATCATCACGCGCAAGGCCTACGGCGGTGCATATGTGGTGATGAACTCGAAGTCAATTGGTGCAGACCTTGCATACGCATGGCCCACTGCAGAACTTGCAGTGATGGGACCACAAGGTGCCGTCGAAATTGTGTACAAGCGCGAACTGCAACAAGCCGCAGACCCCGTGGCTCGCCGCGCAGAGCTTGTGGCCGATTACACCGAGAAGTACGCAAACCCATATTCCGCGGCCGAACGCGGATATGTAGACGACGTGATCGACCCAGCAGACACTCGGGTGAAAGTCATTGCTGGCCTTCGTATGTTGCAAACAAAGCGCGAAGAGTTGCCACGCCGCAAGCATGGCAACATGCCTCTCTAAGGATCACCACATGTCTGAATCAGCCAACTGGCAACCACCATCGTCTTCCTTCAATGCTGGCTTTGGTTCGCCCATGCAGTCAGAAAAGAAGGCCGGATTCTGGATGCGCTTTGTTGCACATATTTGCGATGGTCTGAATTCACTCATTGTCATAATGCCGTTCCAATTATTGGGCAATTACTTCAGCCACAACAATCAACATGGGCTTGCCAATCTCACTTCATTAATCGGAATGATTGCCACCACATACGTATTGGCGCTGTGGATTGGCACCAAGGGCGGTTCTCCACTTCGTGTTCGCACTGGCGTTCTCGTTCTCGATGCAGTTGATGGTTCATACATCGGCACTCGACGCGCATTCATTCGTGGACTCATGAGTTACGTTTCACAGATCGCATTCATGCTCGGATACTTGTGGATGCTGTGGGATTCCAACAATCAAACCTGGCACGACAAGGTTGCTAATTCAGTGGTGGTACAACGATGAACGTTTCTGCAATCACTCCCGTTCCCACCGAGGAAGAGGCCGCAGCAATTACTGCGGCTGTCACGCTTATGTGGCCACAACCAGTTGCACCTGCAACAAACGAAGCACGTACCAACGTGTCGTGGCGATTCAGTGGTCGCTGGTGGGCCACGAATCACATCTCACGTCGCAGCCGCCCTGGTCAATGACCGACAAGCAAGCCCTGGCGGGTCTCCGCGTTATTGACCTCTCCACTGTTCTTGCTGGCCCCAACTGTGCGCGTTATCTGGGCGACTTCGGCGCCGACGTCATCAAGATTGAACGTCCAGATGGTGGCGACAGTTTGCGCAACATGGCGTGGCGTGATCCTGCAGATGGTGAAGGTTTATGGTGGCGTTTTGTTAATCGCAACAAGCGCACCATTGCGCTCAACCTGAAAGCCGATGACGATCGCGACGTTTTCCTGCGCTTAATCGATGGTGCCGATGTTCTTGTTGAGAACCTCCGGCCGGGAATTCTTGAGCGCCTAGGTTTCGCACCAGAAGTACTTCACGCACGTAATCCGAAACTTGTCATTACACGTGTCACCGGGTTTGGCCAAACAGGTCCGTATGCATCACGGCCTGGTTTTGCATCTATCGCCGAATCCATGGGCGGCATTGCGGCAATTAGTGGTCAACCTGGTGGTGACCCGATGCTTCCCTCCATTGCTCTCACTGATGAAATCACCGGATTGGTTGGCGCATTCGCCACCATGGTGGCGCTCCGTAGTGGTGAAGGCCAAGTGGTAGACGTTTCGCTTCTTGAAAGCATCTTTCACATCATGGGACCACTCATCAGCGTGTGGAAGACGCGTGGCGAATTACAAGAACGAATGGGTTCGGGTATTCCCTACACGGTTCCTCGTGGCGCCTACAAGTGCAAAGACGGCAAGTTCGTTGGCATCTCTGCAAGTAGTGACTCCATCGCTGGTCGCGTGGTGAAGCTTCTTGGTTTCGAAGGTGACGAAAGATTCACCACATTTGGTTCGCGCGTTGAAAATCGCGAGGCTCTTGATAACGCCATGCGCGAGTGGTGCTCACAACGGACGCAAGAAGAAGTATTGGCTGCAATGCAAGAAGCTGACGCTGCCGCCGGCCCCATCATGACAATGGAAGACATTGCCAATGATCCGCATTACGCATCGCGCGAAGCGATCATTGAAGTGGAAGGCACGCCAATGCAGGGGCTCATTGCGAAACTTTCGAAGACCCCTGGCAAGATTCGTTGGCGTGGCCGAGCAAAAGATGCCGACGGCGATGCCATACGTCGCAACGGTTGGGGCTGATTCAACTATTCAGTCCGTGAATTTTGTTCACCGACAACTAAGGTTTCCCTGTTCGTTAGGGGGAACGTATGAACTCAGAAGCCGCACCGCGCTTTTCCCGGGCCACAAAGGTGCTGTCGCTCACCGCGATTGCAACCTTCCTTGTATCGCTTGATACCAGCATCGTGGTGGTCGCACGTCGCACCATTGAAGATGACCTTGGCCACGCGAACCTTCTCACATGGGTATTTTCGGGCTACAACATCGCCTACGCCGCGGGGCTTCTCACCGCCGGTCGCTTCGCTGATGTCAACGGCCGTAAACGATCGTTCATGCGCGGTCTTGCACTTTTCAGCCTCGGTTCCATTTTGTGTGGACTTGCGCCTAGTTCTTTGTTCCTGGTTCTGGCCCGTGTTGTTCAGGCGATTGGTGGCGCTCAACTCACACCAGCTTCCATCGCACTTGTTCTTCCTGAGTTCCCTGCAGAAAAGCGCACCGTTGCTATTGGAATTTGGGGAGCAGTTGGTGGACTCGCCGCTGCAATCGGACCATCAGCAGGTGGAATTTTGCTGGAGTGGACACACTGGCGTGCTCTGTTCTTCATCAACGTTCCGTTCTGCATTTTTACTCTTGTAGTCGGACGCAAGCTTTTGCATGAAAGCAAAGATCCAAACGCAACCAAGAACATCGACATGATTGGCACGGCATTAGGAATTCCTGGTGTTGGCCTTGTGACCTTGTCTCTCACGCAAGCTGGCGAATGGGGTTGGCTCGACTCACGCACAGTTGGCTCATTCATTCTCGGCCTTGTTCTCATCGCTGCTTTTGTTCGTCGATGCGCAACAGTGGAAAATCCATTGCTGGACTTGTCACTGTTCAAGTTGCCCTTCGTTGTTGCTGCAAACCTCTCCGGCTTGTTCTTCAGCATTGGCTTCCTTGGTATGTGGTTGCTCAACACTTATTGGGTGCAGGCAATCTGGCACTACAGCCCCGCACGTTCGGGTCTTGCCACCATGCCCGGGCCCGTAATGGCTGCTTTGGCTGCAGCGCCGATGGGTCGACAAGCCGTTCGGCTGGGGCACGCACGCATTCTCATGCTTGGTGCGGTTCTGTTGTCCATTGGAACATTTGGTCTGAGCTTCACCATGACCCCAACACCGAATTATCTTTCGCATTATCTACCGTGGATGCTCATCACGGGATTCGGTGTCGGTTGCAGCATGTCAACGTTGTCAAGCTCCGCAAACGCCTTCCTTCCTCCCGCACGTTTCGCAATGGGTTCAGCTCTCAACACCACTGCACGTCAAATTGGTTCTGCACTAGGAGCAGCGTTAGCAACGTCTCTCACGGTTTCTGCCATGGCAGTTGTGAATAAATGGAATGGTGGACTTCTCGCTGCCAAGGCACTTGCAGCTACGAACCCAAGTAAAGCGATGGAGATGCTGAAGACAATCGTGGCGCCAACTAGGCACGACCTTGCGTCGTATTACAACGCGTACCGATTTATGGCAGCTGTTTATTTGTTCGCTGGCATCATCATGATTGCGCTGTTTCGCAAACCGACTGATGAGCAAATGGCAGCAGCGAACGACGTTGTATTCGTGGACTAAATCAGTTGCCTATGGGATGACAATGTCGCCCACCACAACCTGACCTGTTGCAAAACTCAGACCATTAAACATGATCTTGCCAGTCGAAGGCACGTATCCGATTGAGTAAATCTCGACCTCGTTGCTGCCATCGAAAATAATGTTTTCCTGTTGGGTCGTTGGGTTATACACCGTCACAACATTCTTATTGTTGGCGTCAAGACCAGTGAGCAACAATTTGCCACCAACTTGGTAACCAATGGTGATGTTCTTAACGACCGTATTCTCATCTCGCACTGTTGGGAAATACTGCATCAAGCGGGTTGCAGTCATACCCATTCCACCTGCGATTGCAATTGTTTGTGTGGTGCCAAAATTGAACAAGTTGGTAATGCTGGATCCGGACATACCGCAGAACACTGAGTACGTCGTATTTGCTGCTCCTACCATGGGCTGACACATACCCGAGAGGTCATTCTGTGAGGCAACCACCGCGTTCCCGTAGTTGCTACCACCTGCCATCCAAGGAGTTGTGTCTAACCCTCCGGCTGCCAGTGTGTACCGAAATACCCCAGCACTCATGGAACCGCTGTAGTTGGGAATACCGATGTACGCATTGCCATCAGCAAACTTGCGGAGAAACGTGGCCTGGGAGCCCGATGAAAGTGTCGTTATTGACCCACTTGTCGCAATCTTTCGAACCCAGTTTGCGTTCGTACTCTGAGTTGAGCCAGAGAGCAGAATCGTTCCATCACTCAAGACCAGGAAGTCACGAATCGTGATGTTGTCATTAACTATGCGTGTAATCACACCGTTTGCATTTTTGCGAAGGGTCATAGTTGTCGAGTTCTTAGCTGTTCCCGCGTAATACAAATTTCCTGCGCCGTCGAATTGCAACGGGAGATTTCCATTATTTGAAGGCCCATACATAGAGCCGAAAGATGTGGAGATGGTGTTCATATCCGAGTCCACACATGTGGGGACACCGGTGTCCGTATCCACTTCGGCAATCGGACACGTGGGTGCCCCGGTAGTGAGCGCAACATTGCTCATAAACACCACGTAAAACTTGCCATTGGGTGCTGAATAGAAATCACGCACGGGTGGAGTCGGGCTACCAGAGGCGTACAACGATGGATTTGTTCCATCAGCAGCCACTGCAACAGCGCAATTGGTTTGGCCAACATAATTGGTGCCACACGATCCACTCGCAGATGACAACGCAAGTCCCACTGCCCCGCTGATTTGGAAAATAACGGCGTTCGGGTCTGTGGAGAAACGCACCTGGTGCAATCCAGCTGTTGTTACGCCGGAGCGCTTAAATGCCTGAAACTTCGTCCACTTTGCAGCATTGCCGATAATGCGCCCGTTCTTCGATGAATTGATGGGCGACGAAAATTTCAAGCCATCAGTGTTGTAACCCTCGCGTACCCATGTACTTGTGGCGCGAACGATGGTCCATGGTGTGAACCAACCCTTCACCTTCCCATTCATCGAACGGGCATGAAGGTTGATGATGCGTCTGGTCGGCACTTTCTTGACTACACACGATGTTGCACTTTTCTTTATCGCGCACGTTTGACCAAAGTTGGTTGAAACGACCGTACTGGTCACTCCCGAAGGCGCCTTTTCAATCATGACGCGAATATTCGTGTACTTGGTAGAGCTCGCCTTACTCTCAATCTTCACGATTACAGGAAGCGGTGGCTTAACCACTTTCGCTGCTTGGGCAGGCCCCGAGATTGCAACTATGCCCGTGACTGCAAACGATGCGATTGCGATGCGCTTCAATGCGGTGGTCATGACGACTCCATTTCAAGAAATACTGCGAACGTATTTCCTGAAATAAGTCTATGACAAAGGTGTTTACAGAAGGCCTACCTGGCAAACAACTCCGGTGCCACCGATTCCGCAGTAACCATTCGGGTTCTTCCCCAAGTACTGCTGGTGATAGGGCTCGGCGTAATAGAAATCCGTTAGTGCGGCAATCTCAGTAGTGATGCAGCCATAGCCAGCTGCCGTGAGCGACGCTTGATATGTATCTCTTGTTTGCTCTGCTGCAATGCGTTGCTCTTCACTACTGAAGTAGACAGCGCTTCGATATTGAGTGCCAATGTCATTGCCCTGCCGATGGCCCTGTGTCGGATCATGATTTTCCCAGAACGTGCGCAACACGTCGGTGAGGGAAAGTTGTTGAGCGTCATACGCCACTAGCACCACTTCTGTGTGACCCGTGAGCCCGCTGCACACCTCTTCATATGCAGGGTTGGGTGTGAATCCACCTGCGTATCCCACTGCTGTGGAGTACATGCCTGGCATCTGCCAGAACTTTCGCTCGGCTCCCCAGAAACAACCCATTCCGACAACAAGTGTTGCAATGTTGTCGGGCCACGGACCAATGAGTGGCGTACCCAGCTCAAAGTGCTCAGTAGGAACGGGCATGGTTTGATCGGTGCGACCAGGCAGTGCCTCGGCAGCCGTAATCATCACTGGGTTCTTTCGGGCGAACATGATGGTCACGATACTGCCGGGCACATACCCTTCGTCATTCAGCGTTTCTGAATGGCGATCTTCTTCGACTTGGACTCGGGGTTCGTTAGTGGAATCTTCACTTCAAGAACGCCGTCTTTATATTCGGCCTTCACATCAGAGTCATCGCACCCAGCTGGCAGTGCCACGGTGCGTACAAAAGATCCGTATTGAAACTCGCTGCGGTAATGACGCTTACCCTCGTGCTTTGATTCCTTCTCGCGTTGCACAGATATGCGCAACATGCCATCGGTCATTGAAATCTCAATGTCTTTCTCAGGGTTCACACCTGGCACATCTGCGCGAACAACCAAATGGCCGTTCTCTTCAAATTCTTCAACTCGAATGGCCACTTCACCCATGGAATCAATCCATGAATCGGGCATGTCGAACAAGCCTCGACTTGTCATCCACGCTGGCCATTCCAAATCAGGTAATGCTCGCTTTACAAGTGTCATTGCACTTCTCCTTTTGTTAGGGGTGCAACGAAAGGTACGGAGAAGCGTTCAATTTCTCTACAGAAATCGCGACGTCGGGATGTTTATCTCACATGAAGTGATGAGTGTCATTTTGCGGGACGACGAGCGAAAGTGTGTAACAGATGTTGGTTTTGCAATTCCAAGAGCTCCTCACAACCAGGCAACACACGAAGTCCTGCATTGATAGCAAGAGTTAATAATTCAGTATTCCCTAGTTGTGCTGCAGTTTTAGAAACCTCTGTGCATATTTCAATTGCCGTGATGACAAGCCGTGTAGTAGTTCCATCAAGATCAGCCCATCCATAACTAGTGCCTGCAAATGGCACATCGCGTATTCCGCGGAGAACGTCCTGTAGTTGCACACTTTCTCGTCCTCCGGATTTCTTGAATTGACGAAATGCGAAATCCAAACGGTCGACATCTGTGACTACCAGCTCATTTAACGGCAGATCATCTGAATATGTTGCAGGGAGCCAACTGTTTGCATCTTGAGATGGTTGGAGTTCGCGTAGTGCTCGTCTCATGTCTGATACCACCGTCGCAAAAGCTGAATCTGAGATATCTATATCCCACATGGCGGTTCGGGCTGCCGAGCGGCGTGCCCTGTCTCTATTTAGGGACAACCAAGTGATTAACTCCAGTGCGCGCTTTTTCCGGAATTCTGCGATTGACCCATCCGTAGACACAACCATTGGATACCCAAAGACTCTTACTTCTACAACCCATTTCAGTTCGTCTACATCAGTTGCTCTTCTAGTTGACCTTCGTTCAATAGCTGTCACTAGATCTGGTGGGAGATGTGTGGTCAAGGAATCTGACTTCACCACGCATGGGTGAGTTGAACGAATTGCTGTCCTACGCAGTTCATGTATTTGCTGCATCTCAGGTTCCGTCAACTTATCGGGCAGATGTTGCTCTCTTATTTGCTCCCGACGTCGACGCTCGATGTGAGCTAATAACGAAACGGCCGCCACAGGTGAAACACTCCCCGTGATTGGTACGGCCTGGGTAGTTGGTGAACTGCTGGAGAGTGTTGCAGCATTTGCATTTGCAGCAACAAGTCCAACGAGCCATGCAATACGTGTTGCCACAAATCCATTTTGTGAAGAGTTCTTTCGAAGTTCGTACAGGGTCTCGTTGAAGAGAGTAAGGACCAAGAACGTAATGGTGACAGTCAAGAGAATGATGATGACTTGTCCGGCCGGACGCGCATGAAATAGTCCGTGATTTGCCCACGCTCGAACTTGCCTAAGAATGAATGCAGTCGTATAAGCGGTGAAAGCCACGCATGAAACCAGCAGTGCCCACAGCGGAATGCGTTTTTTCATCCCGCAACTACATGTGCTGACCGTGTCACTTTGATTGTTCGAGAGGAAAACCCAATCAGTGACAGAAGTTTCATTGATACTTCACGTTGAATGACGACACGAGCACCACCATCCCCAATCTCTACCGAGCCTTGCACCTTCTGTGATTGCAAATAGTCACGAATCTCAGTTCGAGCGTCATCTGGATCCACATGTATCTGTCCGGAGCGAACTCCGCTTACGTGCTGACACCCAATACGAGCGGCATTTTCCGCAATGTCTGATATATCGGCATATGCGCTAATCACTCGACCGCCGTCAAACACCAGACCAGCGAGAGCAAAAATACCAATGAGCGAGCACACTACAAATGCCGAGATAGATCCACGTTCGTTAGATGTCATGCTTACCTCGACGTGTACACGTCAATTATCTCCGACGATTCGGCTGATACAGATTTGGGTGCCAGCGACAGGAGCCCCAGACCACGAATATTCACCGTGCAATGAACTTGCACCACAAATGCCGATTCTTCCCTGTGATTCACTTTTTTCACGTGGATAGTCGTGGCATCACATCCCGTTCGTAGCGAGCTCAATTCTTGTTTCGCTGTTTGTATAGCTCGATAGGTCGCAGCATGTGCATTCGATTGAGATGCGACTCTTGCCGCAACGTCAGCAGCATGGCGAACCGAAATTGCGGCATCAGTCATGCGACCGACATACACAATGAGAGTGCAGAACAAAAAGATTGTGGGAACAAGTAGTAATGCTTCTACCGTGATGGATCCTCTGTGTTCTCTTGTCACCGGTCTTGCTCCAAGATAAATATTTCGTTGGACACCCACACCGTGCGTTCTACGCGCATGGGTAGAAACGGCACAACACCTTGAACTGCGATCACCACGGTCATTCCAGTCAATTGCGACGTGTAATCCAGCCGAGGTGAAGCGGCCAAATGTCCTCCGAGGTCTTCCACAGTTTGCAATGACGCCTGCTTTGCTTCGTACAGCACATCCGGTGAGCCATCGGCTGTGGCCGCTATTTGTGCTCCTCGCTGGGCTGCAAGTTGTGCAACATGCGAAGCATGTGCCAAGACCGCAAAATGTGCGGCAATGAACAGCATTGAGAGAACGACCGGGACGATCAAAACAGTTTGTGTGCTTGTCTCGCCCCGGTCGTTACCACCCCGGGTGGGCAGCTTTACCCGAGATTGATTACGTTCGCTTTGTCGCGAACACGTGCGCTGATGATGCCTCCGACCGCAATTGCCAGAGCCACAAGTGCAGCAGCCATCACCACAGTGGTGGCACTCACCTCGCCTCGTTCGATGTCTCTTTCGCGAGAAGCATCGAAGCGCACCTTGTAGTACTGAAACATTTGTCGAGTTACCGACATATTTCTCCCCTTTCTGTTGTTCATGTGTGGAGACTTTTCTGACGCTCATAAAGCACCAATAGTTCCGATGAAAGCCGGATAGCCGATGAGCAAGATGAAGCCAAGGAAGAGAAGAACTATGGGAAGCCCCATCCTCTCTGTTCGTTGTTCGGCCTCATATTCGATTCGCGCCAAGTTCTTCTGACGTAGAGAAGCTGCTTTGGCCGAAAGCGATTGACGTATACGTGCTCCGTGCTCCCCAGCGAGCTGCACGCTGTTTGCAACTTCTACTAAGGAATCAACACCCAGAGACCGGCCTAACTCCCGCAGGCCATCCCAATATGAAAGTCGTGCACTTTGTGAGCGAGCAATACACAGACGGAGTTGTGAGAACCCCCAACCATCGCCTGACCCTGCTGCAGCGATAATTGCTGTTTCCACGCCAGCGCCTCCTGCCAGCAACACATTCACCAAGTCAAGAAACACCGCCGTAGCCAAGTCCATGTCACCTCGACGCTGCATTGCATTGTTCTCAATTTGTCGAATTGCATACATCCACACGGCAATTGGAACTCCCACAATAAGAAGCAAGAGCAGAGCGAAAGGCGCTTTGATTCTCAGTACAACAGCAGTAACTAGATACAGTGAGATCGCAGCGCAAGTCACCAGCAATTTGGATCGAAGTTCGTTTTGAAATACGACTTTTGATGTACCGGCAAGCGTCAAGTCTTTGTCAGATGGAATGAAACCGTTCATCACAAAACCTCAATGGGTTGAAAGAGGCGATCGGGTGTACGTACTTTCGCAATGCTCATCAACCACCACAGCGAACTTGTAAACGAAGCAACAATTGCCATGGCCACTGCAGCACCAGTTACAGAAACAAAGGGCTCAAGATATGCGCGATCAAAAATGAAGAGCCCAATGACAAATAGTGCAACGACCGAGGTGATGATGCGCACCGCTGTGCGCGACCTAGCTCTTGACACCCAAATTCGTAGGTACAAGTGACATTCCGCTCTCGCACATTCACTGAGATGCGTGAGTAATTGTCCCAGATCTCGAGTTTGATGACGAGATGCTGTAATAAGGGCGGCGACTACAAAGTCACAAGTCGGGTGGGCTACGTCATCAGCGAATCGGCGTAGTCCAAATTCAATAGGCTCGTAACGCAAGGATGCGACGAGTCGTTGGATGGGCATTTCCAAAACTGCGGGTGCATGATGGGCTGTAGCAACTATGGCTTGTTCTAGACCCGACGCAGCCGACATGGCGTCACGCAAATTTTCTGTCCAAGTTG